>NZ_JAUORC010000015.1:0-127129 GCF_030547465.1 Shewanella sp. 5_MG-2023 | reverse complement strand
CTTTGACAGGGATCGTCCATCAGTAAATGAATGTAGGTGTTGGCAACTCAAAACGAAAGGCGATATGTTATAACTTCAAAATAATGGGTGGCTATTTATTTCTTATAACTTTGATTTTATTTGTTTGGTATATGAATAAATTTCAAATAAAACCAGAAGAAGTATTGTTAACTTCTATTTTTGGAAACGATTATATTAGATATAAACAAAGTGTTAGGCGCTGGTTATAACTTCCCTGCTTAATAGCAGGGGTTTAAGTGACAATGAATCGAGGACGACTCAATCAGAAAAGCTATGTCTAAAGAGTTTACTCAATCCGAGTTAAAGTCGGCTTAGATGAGCTTATCTCTTTCTGTGTGGAGATTATTTGAGCTAAACGTTTTGCTTTGTCTGTTAATTGTATTCACTTCCACTATAAATAAGACCCCTTAAATGGGCTCAGGTTTAAAGACTTCTATGAGACTCGATTTATTAATCGCATTTATATCTAAACCAACAAAAGATATTGTTTTTTTACCTGTCAGTCTGCTATTTATCTTTGCTGGGGCTGTTAATCTAGGCTTCACAGGTTTTCTTTGGGCTACGCCATTTATGGTTTTATTCTTTATAATCATTAGGGACTATCACAAGCGACTTAAGTACTCCCTGATTATTATTGTTTCAATGGTATTTGCATTTTTTATGTGGGACAAACCCACAAATAAACTGATATTTCCTTATTTAGGTACAAAAGTTGAGTTAGTTTCGGGTTGGGGCTATCAGGGGGCAGCATATTCAAATCAGTTTTATCTTATCAAGCCTGATAATATTGAAAATTGGCGACAACGATCACATACGAATGACCCATTCGAGGTAGTGCTATTTGATGAAAATGTTACCCTGACAATGGATCGAGTTGAGATTAGCCACCCTTCGTTTGGATTAAGTTTAGGTGTTATTTTTACAGATGCTAACGGCAATGAATTTTACATAAGCCCTGATAGTTTAATTAATTCAGTCGCAATCGGTGATATTTTAAGTGAACAATTAACCGGTGTTGAAAGCACTCAATCAGCTTGGTCGAATAATATTGGTCTGCTCATGGCATGGCCAATGCTACCAGTAATACTATTTAGTAAAATGTGAATAAATTAATTCCAATATATTTTTCGATGATCTTTGTCTATTAATTGTACAGCGAAAGATGGAGAAGATGACAAAATAAAAAGGTATTAATGCCACTGCATTAATACCTTTTTGTTGCTTTAACCCTAGCGCTTGTCAGCGTTGGCACTGAAGCCTATTAAAGCTTAACCATCAATTTGCCTTTGTTGGCACCAGAGAAGAATAAGTTCAATCCGTCGATTGATGACTCTAAGCCATTAAGTACATGGGCGCGGTGTTTGATTTTACCTTGCAGTACATAAGGGGTGAGCTTAGCCAATAAGCTTGGCACTTCACCAAAGTGATCAGGCATTGTGAAGCCTTGAATCGTGAGGCGTCTTTTTAAAATGTTCATCCAGCTAGGGCCAGGAGCTGGTGTTTGGCTGCTGTAGTCAGCAATTAAACCGCAGACCATGACACGGCCATGGGGATTCATTTTATCGATAATTAGGCTTTGAATTGGACCTGCGGTATTTTCAAAGAATAAGTCGATGCCATTTGGGGCACATTGTGCAAGTTTGGCTTCAAGATCATCGGTTTTGTAGTTAATGGCTGAATCAAAACCAAGTTCATTGACAATCCAATCTGCTTTTTCATCACTACCAACTACCCCAATAACCGTTAGGCCATCTGCTTTAGCAAGTTGACCAACAATTGAGCCAACAGACCCCGCAGCGCCGGTAACAATAATGGTTTCGCCAGCTTTGGGCTTACCGACATTAAATAGGCCTTGAGTGGCGGTTAATCCCGGTAGCGCAAATACAGACAGTATTGCTTCGTCTGGTAATGGCGCATCAACTTTGTTTAAGCCTTGACCATTACTGTGAAAATATTCTTGCCAGCCCATCATGCCCATCACGCGATCGCCAACTTTAAAATCGGGGTGATGGCTTTCAACGACTTCACCGACACCGCTACTGCGCATTACTTCACCTAAGTTCACTGGCGGAATATAGCTGTCAGTATCAGGTTGCATCCAACCAAACATGGCAGGGTCTAATGACATATGATTTTGTTTTACTAAAATCTCGCCTGGGTTCACGGTTGGCATTGGCTTTTGTACCACTTCAAAAATATCAGTGGTGATTGGGCCACCTTGTGGACGCTTTACTAAGTTGATGGCGGTAAATGTGCTCATTGTTGTTCCTTGTCTTTATTTTTATCAATTTTGCTATTGAATGCATTATTGCTTTTCTTTTTGATAAGATATAGTAGCTAAAAAGCGATACTTTATTGCTTTAAAAACAATAATGAGGCTTTGATGGATCAATTACGGGCGCTTAAATATTTTGTGAAAGTGGTGGAGTTAGGCAGCTTTACCCAAGCGGCTAAGGCTTTTTCTGTACCGGCATCATCATTATCAAGACGGGTTGCAGATCTTGAAAACTCCCTTGGGGCGACGTTATTAAAGCGTTCAACCCGCGCCGTCTGTTTGACTGAGATTGGCCGAGAATATTATCAGCAAGTATCAAGCTTGCTAAATCAGCTTGAACAAAGCAATGAGGCGGTGAGAAGTTATCAAACTGAACCTATGGGGAAATTACGCATTAGTGCCATGGTTGGCTTTGGCCGTGAACAGCTGCTGCCATTGATGGATGAGTTCTCAAGGTTATATCCCAAAGTGATTTTAGATATTGAGCTCAGCGATGAACTGTCGTCTGTTGGACGTGATGATGTGGATATTGCCATTCGTGGTGGTTATGCCCCTAATGATCGCGTAGTTGCGATAAGGTTAATGGACAACCAGTTTGTACCAGCAGCGACCCAGCAGTATCTAGCGGACTATGGCGTACCTTTACACCCAAATGAGCTTAAACAACATAAAGGCTTATATTATCGCTCGCCAAAAGGCCGCGTGCCGTGGCTAAGTAAAATTAATGGCCAGTGGCATGATGTATCAGCCCCTGTTGAGGCGATCAGTAATGCTGGTGAGTGGTTAATCGATAAAGCGCTGCAACATCAAGGCATAGTGATGATGCCGCGCTGGGTGCTAGCACCATTTTTTGAATCTAATCAGCTGACTGAATTACAGTTTGAGCCGCCATTATCAGCCAGTCAAAGTGATGATTTCGGGGTATATCTTATTTATCAAAAGCAGCGCTATCATGTCCCTAAGGTCAAAGCGGCGGTAGATTTTTTAGTGGCTAGGATTAAACACGCTAAATAACTTAGTTTATGTAATATTCAAAGCAGCTAGCATGTTTAAATATTGGCTGTTATGACAGTGTCTACATCAAGAGTATCATTAGTAATGATTGCAACACCAACAATAGTAACCACAAGGCTGACGCTCCGCGCTTTTCAAGCCGATGATTTAGCAGCATTTGTAGCTTATCGAGCCGATCCTGTGATTGCGCAATATCAAAGCTGGGATGATTATCAGCTCGAAGATGCCAAGGCGCTGTTTACCAGTATGGATTATGGTTTGTTTGGTGTTGCTGGTAACTGGTTTCAGCTAGCTATTGTCGATAAAAGCCAACAGCTAGTAGGCGATGTAGCAGTGCATTTTGTCGACGATATGCAGATGGAGCTTGGTTTTACCATAGCGAGAGAGTATCAGCAGCAAGGTTTTGCTACTGAAGCACTGGCAGCAGTGATTGATTATTTGTTTGTCAGCTTAAACAAACATCGCATAACGGCGATAACTGATGCCGAGAACCTAGCATCAATAGCGTTACTAGAAAGGCTTGGATTTCGAAAAGAGGCCCATTACTTAAAGAATATATTTTTTAAAGGGAAGTGGAGCGATGAGTGCGGCTTTGCACTGTTGCAACAGGAGTATTTTCAGCAGTCTTAATAACGGTATTTATCACAATCGTTATTGTTGTCGCTATCGGTAGAGTGTGGTCGATAACTCAAATCTAAACCTGAGCTTTAAAAGCAAAAAGTCAGCACAAAGCTGACTTTTTTATTGGTAATTCGATTTTACTCACTAGGGCGAACAGTTGTGTGATTAGTTTCTTTTTTTCCATTTAAATAAAATCGAGTACTTCCATAAGCTCTTAATCACAAAAAAACCGATAAAGGCAAATATTGCACCGAGTATAATGCAACCCAGTAAAAATGGCGGCCCTACGGTACTGATAGAGCTTTCAACCCATTGCCAGCTGGCTTCAAAATTGAAATGAGCAGTGTTATGGCCAAGAATTTTTGCTCCTAAAATATAGGCAGCATAAAACATAAATGGCATGGTAAACGGGTTTGTTATCCAAACTAATGCCACTGCCAATGGGATATTGACGTTAAAAAATATCGCCATGCCTGCAGCAATAACCATTTGAAAAGGAAATGGTAACCAAGCGACAAATAAGCCCACCGCAAAGGACCCCGGAGCCGATTTTCGGTTGAGGGTCCATAAATTTGGTTTATCCAGCAAACCACCAAAAATACGTAAATATTTATTGTTACGTAAAGTCTCAGGCTTCGGCATAAATTTTTGTAATAATTTTTTTGGCATATATGCGATTACTGTCTTTAATTAACCGATGATAAATCGATTTGTTTATGGATTTTGCGCTAGCGTCCTATTTAGCAATTTATTGCCAAGTTTACTTCCAATATCGCTAGCGGTTTTAATGTTTGTTATTGGGGTACTCACGTTAAAGAGGGGGCCATTCATCAGTGGCTGCCTTTTAGGTGTCTTTTGGGTTTCCATTTGTTTTTATTCATTATTTTCACATCAAGAAGCTGAACATCCAGTCAGAAAACAATTTAAGGCACAGATAGTATCACTAGTTAGCAAAAACAGCGACTGGATAAGCTTTAATGTTGTTTTACTATCAGCGCAACATTCGCTTTACAAGCGATACTATAGACTTAATTGGCAACAAGCGCCTGAGGTAAAAGTTGGGCAGGTATGGGCGTTTGACGCCAGAATGAAGCCCATTACCAGCCCGATTAACCAAGGTGGTTTTAATCAACAAAAATATTTATTAAGCCAACACATTGTCGCAAAAGGCAGTGTTAAACAGTCACAGCTTATCGATTATAAATTGTCTTTAAGGCAAAGAGTAATTAGTGATTTCAAACCGAAATTACAACATTTAAGTCATTATCCCATCATTAATGCGTTGTTGTTTGGCGATAAAACTGACATTTCTACCGAGCAATGGCAGGCGTTAAGATCAACGGGCACAGGTCATTTAGTTGCGATTTCAGGGTTACATTTATCTGTAGTGTTTGGTCTTAGCTGGAGTTTATTTAGGCTGTTATTGTTAAATTTCATGGCAACATCCTCTCGGCGTAATCTCATCTTGGCGGTATTAATGGCAGCAATGGTTGCTGCTGGTTATGGTTATTTAGCTGGGATGGCTATATCCACTCAGCGGGCATTGATGATGCTGTTAATGATTGTGTTGCTAACCGTATTTAGACAACACGCCTCGACTTGGCAGCGCTTGATATGGGCGTTATTTGCGGTGTTGGTATTTGACCCTTTTGCCAGTTTAAGTGCTGGTTTTTGGCTTAGCTTTAGCGCATTGGCAATAATTTTATTTACCATCGACTATCTTGGGGTTAAATCCACAACGGAGTTAAATCCCCAGCAATTGAACACAGCTGTCGAGTTAACGGATGTTCAAATTCAGCAAGATGATAGCTTAAGGGCTCGAGGATTGCGGCGTTTGAGTCAGCTTAAGTCAAATTTGATGGGTTTTCTAATTAATTTTTGGGCGATTCAGTGGCGCTTATTTATCGGCCTCGGGCTAATACAAGCGCTGTTATTTGGTAGTATTTCAATCCACAGTATTTGGATTAACTTTTTGATGGTGCCATGGTTTAGTGTCATTGTTATTCCGCTGTGTATGTTGGCTTTATTGCTAAATAGTGTCTTTATGCTGTTACCTGCACCTGAGTTTATAAGTGATGCAATAGTTAGCACATTATTGTGGCTTACTGATCATAGCCTTGCCCCTTTTTACTACCTGTTAAGCCTAAGTGGGCAGTTACCCTTGGCTCAATTTCACCTTTCAGATGCGCTGACAGTCAGTTTACTATTACTTGCCTTAGGACTGTTTCTATTTAAGTGGGCTAGCGACATCCATTGGCGAGTATGCTTTGGATTAATGGCGCTGCCTTTTATGTTTCAGGTATATGGCTTTATCAAAGATAATACTCAACCCCTATCGACTAAGCTGTTGTGGCAAATGCATGTATTAGATGTGGGTCAGGGCATGGCGGTGTTATTACAACAAGGTCATAAAGGCATACTTTATGACACTGGCGCGGCTTATGGTGACAATTTTAGTTACGCCCAAAGAGTGGTGATACCCACATTAATGGCTAAAGGTGTGACTGAGCTAGATTATTTAATCATAAGTCATGACGATAATGATCATGCTGGTGGGGTAAATGAACTACTTAAGCATTTCAGTAAGCTAACTATTATCAGTAATATCGATAAGTACCAGCAAACTGATATAACCAATACAGTGCAGTTTGATGCGCAACTAGCCGATAAAACTCAAAAGCAATGCGATGATAGGAGGTTTAATTGGTTTAATTTAGCCATTACTTTAACCAGTAACATGGCAGCAAAAAGTGATAATAACCAGTCTTGTGTTGTGCATATTGATGATGGCAATAACCGTGTTTTACTGGCCGGTGATATTGAGAAACAAACTGAACAGCGGCTGATACAAAGCGGCTCTTTACTGGATGCTGATATCCTACTTGTGCCACATCATGGCAGTCGTACTTCATCGTCTGCAGAGTTTATTGCGGCCGTTAATCCCAGCGAGGCAATTTTTACTGCGGGTTTTGCTAATCAGTATGGTTTTCCTAAACATGACGTTGTTGAGCGCTATAAAACCCATGGTGTTACCACGCTTGTCAGTGGCGAAACAGGCCAGCTTAGTATAGATTTTAAACGTCAAAGTTATAAAATTCGACCGTATCGTACAGTTATTGAGCCATTTTGGTATAACAACTTGTTTAGATTTGGTGTCCAAGTTAAACCAGAGTAGAATACGCCTTTGTTAGCAATTCGAGTATTAATGTAATCAATGACAACAACTAATAACGAAATGTCGAGCGTCTTTAAGCGCCTTCTAACTTATCTTGTCCCAATGAAAGGGATGTTTCTGTTAGCTGTATTGGCATTATTGACCTACGGCTTGGTTGACGCTGCATTCATTTACTTCATCAAACCATTTATTGACGAAGGCTTTAGTCAAACTCCGTCAGTGGTCGCGGGCGTAGAAGTGCCGAGTCACGGCGGCTTTAATTCCAATAACAATATTATGATCATGGCACCGCTAGTGGTTATTGGAATGTTTACCCTACGTGGCTTAGCCAATTTCGTGTCGACTTATTGTGTGTCTTACATGAGCTCGAGATTAATCATGGATATGCGTCAGCAAGTGTTTGAGCATTATTTGCGTTTGCCTGTAAGCTATATCGATCGCGAAAATAGTGGTAACCTCATTTCTCGAGTGACCTTTGATACCGAACAAATTGCCCGTGCATCAGGCAGTGCGTTAATCTCTATTGTACGTGACTCTATTACCGTCATTGGTATGTTAGCTATCATGTTCATCTATTCTTGGAAACTTTCCATGTGCATCCTAGTCATTGGCCCATTAATGGGGATAGTGATTAGCGTTGTGAGTAAGCGTTTCAGAAAAGTCTCTAAACGCATCCAAGCAGCCATGGGCAATGTCACCGCAACCACTGAGCAAATGATTAAAGGTCATAAGAATGTGTTGGCGTTTGGTGGACAAAAGACTGAAGTCGAGCGCTTTCAAAAAGTTAATGAGGGTAACCGCAAGCAAAATATGAAACTTGCTGTAGCTCAAGCCGTCAGTCAACCGGTTATTATGATCATCGGTTCATTTGCGTTAGCGTTTGTATTGTACGCCGCCACATTCCCAAGCTTAAAAGCCGATTTAACCGCAGGCACATTTGCGGCCATTTTGGGCGCGATGATGGCAATGCTTCAGCCGATTAAAAACTTAACCCGTGTGAATGCTGAATTTCAACGTGGTATTGCCGCATGTACCACAGTTTTTGAACTGCTAGATACAGCACCTGAAGCCGATACGGGTGAATTTGAAACTCAGCGCGTTAAAGGTAATTTAAAATTCAATAACGTTACCTTTAGTTATCCTGAGCAAGAAAAACCAGCCTTAACTCATGTTGATTTTGAAGTGAAGCAGGGTAAAACCATTGCCCTTGTTGGACGCAGTGGTTCGGGTAAATCAACCATTGCCAGCTTAATCACCCGTTTCTATACCGGCGTGTCAGAAGGGCAAATTACCTTAGACGACGTTGATATTTATGATTACAAATTAAAGTCATTACGTAATCAGGTGGCGTTAGTATCACAGCAAGTTACTTTATTTAACGACACTATAGCTAATAACATTGCTTATGCTTATCCAGGTGAAGCCACTCGCGAACAAATTTTACAAGCTGCAACCCTAGCTCATGCGATGGAATTTATCGAAAATTTACCTGAGGGGTTAGATACTCAGGTGGGTGAGAATGGCGTATTGCTGTCGGGTGGCCAACGTCAACGTATTGCTATCGCTCGGGCGATGTTGCGAGACGCGCCAGTATTGATATTAGATGAAGCAACATCAGCCCTTGATACTGAATCAGAAAAAGCGATTCAGCAAGGTCTTGATAACTTGCGCCATAATCGTACCTCGATTGTGATTGCCCACCGTTTATCAACCATTGAAAGTGCTGATGAGATTTTAGTTATCGATCAAGGCCAAGTAGTTGAGCGTGGTACTCACAGCGACTTAGTGGCAAAAGAGGGCGTGTACGCTAACTTATATCAAATGCAATTTGGTAGTTAAATGCAGGCGTTAGTCAATAAAATTTGGTACCAAGGACACCGCGCTAAGTGGTTATTATTACCACTGAGTGCACTATTTGGGTTGATATCCAGTGTCAGGCGCTGGGCATTTAAACTTGGTTTTAAACAAGCGCAAGTATTGGATGTCCCTGTGGTGATTGTTGGCAATATTACCGCTGGTGGCAGTGGTAAAACCCCAACGGTTATTTACTTGATTAACTTATTACGTCAGCAAGGCTTCACCCCTGGGGTGATCAGTCGTGGTTATGGTGTCAATATTGATGGGGTAAAAACCGTCAAAGCAACCGATAACGCCGCAGATGTGGGTGATGAACCAGCAATGATTGTGGCTCGAACACAAGTTCCTATGGTGGTCGGGGCGAAACGCATTGACGCTGCAAAACAGTTACTGAGTGAAACCAATGTAGATGTGATTATTAGTGATGATGGCTTACAGCATTACGCGCTTGCACGTGATATTGAGATCAATATTGTTGATGGTCAGCGCCGTTATGGTAATCAATGTTTAATACCTGCAGGCCCGTTACGTGAAGGTTTATGGCGTTTAAATAGCATTGATTGGGTATTAAATAATGGCGGTGTAGTGCAAGGCAATGAAGTCGCGATGAGTTTAACGCCAGCAGCCCTTAAGCCTGTAAAACCCAATTCAACTCAGCACTGGCAACCACAAGCTGCTATTGCAATGGCAGGTATTGGTAACCCTCAACGTTTTTTTGACAGCTTATCATTGCAAGGGTTTAGCCTTGCTGAGACTAAAGCTTTTGAAGATCATCAAGCATTTGATGAAAATGAACTGAAACAGCTCTCAAAGCAGCATCCATTGATCATGACCGAGAAAGATGCGGTTAAATGTCGCGATTTTGCACAAGATAACTGGTGGTATTTGCCTGTAAATGCGAAGCTTAATACTGAATTTGATACCGCTTTTTTGAATAGACTTAACCAAGTCATAAAAGATAAACAAGGAAACCTCCATGGCGTTCGATAAAAAATTACTTGAGATTGTGGCTTGCCCTGTTTGTAAGGGTAAATTAGAATTCGATAAAGAAGCCGACCAATTGATTTGTAAAGCAGATAAATTAGCTTACCCAATTACTGAAGGTATTCCAGTGTTGCTGGAAAATAGAGCTGAGCCAATCGAGTCGTAATTTGATTGTTATCGAAAAAGCGCCTTAATGGCGCTTTTTTATGGCTGTTTATATCCTAGTTTGCATCACTATATTGCGCTGATAAATACAGTGTTAGCAGCCAATATAGGAAAGTTTTACGCTATTTTTTCAGTCCTTGATAAAGAGTATCAATCCATTTTTCTTCGGATATGAAATTCCAGCTCCAATTTTTCCATTTCTTATGCATTCCTTTCGCTTGAATATTGGCTAACGAGTGGCCTTCTTGGATATTCTTGTTCATCCAATTAATGGACTGATCCAGCATATGCTTAAATTTCATGAGATCATCTTTATTAGCAAGTGCACCATGACCTGGGATCACTTGGGTGTCATTATCCATTGATGCGAGTAATTTAGCGACATTGTCACGATAGCCAAGTACAGATCCGCCGCCCTTTAAATCAATATATGGAAAACGGTCTTTAAAAAACAAATCCCCCATGTGCACAATGTTGGCATTTTTCCACATCACAACACTATCCCCGTCAGTATGGCCAGGCCCGAGGTGCTTCACCACCAAAGTATCCTTGTTAAAATGAATCGATATATCAGTCGCGTAGGTGACAACAGGTAGAGCAGATTTTGGCGTATCTTTATCGGCGCTGAGCCGAGTTAGTACATTGTCATGGGCAAAAATAATCGCTTGCTCACCAAAGTGGGCATTACCCCCAGTATGATCCCCATGATAGTGGGTATTGATGACATACTTGGGGCTGCCGGGCTGGATTTTATTTAATGATTGGCTAATTTTGTTCGCCAGCGGCGCAAATTGATCATCGATTATCAATATGCCATCACTGCCGGCTGACACGCCAATATTACCGCCAGATCCCACAAACATATAAGCAGTGTCACTGAGTTGTGTTGAGCTAATTTGTACATCTTTGAAGCGGTCATCATCAGCCACAGCGCTAGATGTTATTAGTGATAATGCCAGTAAACTTGTTTTAATTTTATGCTTCATTTGTCGTCCTTTAATGTAAAGCGCCTCATTAATCGCTTAATGTTGCGCTTGCTTGCATCCTGACTACACTGTCCAAGGTAGCAGCTTTTTGGCTCGTTTGTCAGCAGAAGCTAATTTTATCGATGACTGATAACGTATGCGATAAAGCGCCTGATAACAAAGCGGCACCAAGTACAAACTGGTAACAGTTGAGAACGACAGTCCGCCAATAATGGCGATTGCCATTGGCGAATAAGGTGGTCCTCCGCCGCCAATTTGAGTGTCGCCCATTGCTAAAGGCACTAAGCCTAACACTGTGGTGGCAACCGTCATCAATACCGGGCGTAAACGGGTAATACAGATGGCTAAGATAGATTCAGATAAATCGGTTAATTTAGGCGTTTTTTGATTTATTTGGTCAACCAAAACAATGCCATTGTTTACTACGATACCCATTAAGATAAGGATCCCTATCATTGCCATTACCGACATAGGTGTTGCTGAAATCCACAGTGCCCAAAATACCCCAGTGATAGAGAACAAGATTGAACTGATAATGGCGGTTGGTAATAACAGTGATTCAAATAAGGCAGCCATCACAATATAAATCATGATTAATGCCAAAATCATATTTACTGCCATGACGGATTGCTCTTCATCTTGACGCTCAAACCCGCCACGTAGCGAGTAGTCATATCCATAAGGGAAGTTGACATTGGCCATTACCTTTTCAATCTGCTCTTGGGCTTCTTCAGTGGTAATGTCATTCACGTTTGCGCCAATCGACAGCGCAGTTTGGCGATTAAAGTGGCGTATGGTATCAAAGCGGGGCTGTATCTTAATATTGGCGAGATTATCTAAGCTATATAGGCGCTCACCTTTACGAATGATCGGTAATTGTTTTAGCTGATCTAATGATCGCTGCCAGCTTTTATCATAGGCGAGCTCAATGCGTAATTCGCCATTAGGATCATGCCTATAAGAACGAAGCGGTGCACCGCGTAGCGCCATGGAAATGTGAGAGGCGATTTCGTTAAGTTTTAAATCTAATCTTGCCGCCATTTCACGATCGATTGTAATCACCACTTCTTGCTGAGCAGAACTGACTTCAGAGCGCACATCTTCAAGCCCTTCAATGGCGCTAAGCAGAGGTACGACTTGTTCACTTAAGCGAATTAACTCTGAGGTCGAGCGACCGGTTAAGGTGACTCTTAAGCCTGAGTTTTCATTGCCCCAACCAAATTGTGGCTTGGCTGCGGCATATTTAGGGAAACCTTCACGTATGGTTTCTTTCAATTCAGACATTGGCGTTTCAATATCTTTTTGCAGTAGTAGCGTGGTTTGAATATTGTCTGCTGAGTAATAACTGTAAACAGAATCAATCATAAAGGCCTCTTTATTGGCATAAAGATAATCTTCCATTTGATTGATCATCGCTTCAGTGACTTTTAAATTGTGGCGACCTTCTAATTGATAATTAATGTAGAGGCGATCTTTGCCTTCGCCTTCTGATTGATCTTGTTTTACTAAACTTAAGGGTAATGCGGTAGAGACTAAAATGACCACTGCAATAACCCCTGATAGCTTTGAGTGAGCCAGTACCCAGGTTAGGCTGCGTTGATAAAGCTGCTGTAACTTAGAGACTTTAGCTTCGGTCTCAATATGAAAATCAAACTTAGTAAGCATTAATGGGATTAAGGTTTTAGCAACCAGTAATGATGCCGCTAACGAAATGCAAATCGCAATGGCCACATGCTCAAGGAAAATCGTTAGCTCGACCTTAACCCCGACAATGTTAGGTAAAAACACGATAGCTGTGGTTAATGTGCCCGCCAAGACGGCTAGGGCGACTTTCTCTACCCCAGTAAGTACCGCTTTTTCATTGGCCGCTGTTGTTATTTCAGTTGCAGCGCCATCATCTGATAATGCAATTTTTTGCTTTTGTTGTAACACGCTTTCGGTCACCACCACGGCGTTATCAATTAACATGCCTACAGCCAGTAATAATCCCATCATCGACAGAATATTTAAGCTGTAACCAAGAAAATACATCCCAGCTAATGTCATACAAAGGGAAATTGGCACCGATGACACGACCACTAACGTCATCTTTAAATTACGTAAAAATAAATACAATACCCCAAAAGAAAGCAGCGCACCCAGTAAGCCAGATAACAATAAATCCTGCAGTGATGACTTAACTCCATAAGCTTGATCTTCCATGACGAATAACTTGATGCCTTGAAATTGCTGATCTTGTTTCGTTTTTTCAATAACGGCTAACACTCGTTCAGATACATCGACTAAATTTGAGCCTGATTCTTTAAACACATCTAAACCAACAGCGTATTTTTGGTCTAAATGACGCCCTTCAAAGGCTTCAGGGAGGGTAAATTTGACTGAGGCAATATCACCAACAGAAGTGGTGCTATTAAGCTTTACTGCCTTGATATCTTCAAGTGATAAAAACTCTCCCTTGGGCGATACCTGAAACACCTGATTATTATTTCTAAGTGTGCCAGCACTAATGACAAAGTTTTCTTGTTGTAAACGTTGCTGCAACTGAGCTGGATTAATGCCAGATGCAGCAAGTTTGTCGGCATCTAGTCTTATTTCAATTTGCTTTTGATCAACCCCATACAAGGTGACTTTTGAGACCCCTTCAATACGCTCAAGCGGCTTGCGAAGTTGTTTGTCTAACAGATCAAAAGCATTTGATAACTCACGTTCACTGGAGATTCGAATCGTTAACACGGGCATATCAGCGGTAGAAAATTGCTGAATGAAAACCCGTTCCACATCTTTAGGCAGCAGGTGTCTTACCGAATCAATTTTTTCCCGTGCTTCTAAGCTTTTTGTGGCGACATCTTCGCCCCATTTCATATTTAGCTGAATGTTAGCACCATCTTGAGAAGAGTTTGAGCGGACCTCTTCAATACCACTCATGGTGGCTAGCGACTCTTCTAATACGCGGGTTATCTCTCGTTCCACTTCTGCAGGGGTAGAGCCTTTATAAGGCACGTTAACCTGAATTTGCGGAATATCAATGCCGGGAAACATTTCTAATGGCAATAATCGACTAGAGGCTAAACCAAATAGTAAGATGGCCAAAAAGAACATACTGGTGGTGACAGGCCTTTTAATGGCTAGTTTTGTTAGGTTCATGATTGAGTCTCCAAATCTAAAGACTCAGTGCTTTTGGTTTGATTAATTGCGGTTTGTTGATAGTTTTTTTTATCAAATAAACCGTATAGGGCAGGAATAACCAATAAGGTCAGCATGGTAGATAAGCCAAGACCAAAGATCACCGTTATTGCCATCGGCGCACGGATTTCACTACCATCACCGACACCTATTGCCATTGGCAACAAGCCTAAGGTGGTGGTCATGGTGGTCATCATTATTGGGCGTAATCGAGATTTAGCTGCAGTGCTTATAGCGACTTCTTTATCATGACCTTCTTTACGCAGTTGGTTAATTCTATCAACCAATACAATGGCATTATTGACCACAATACCTGCCAGCATTATTAAGCCGATAAACACGACTACGCTGATATGGGTACCAGTAATAAACAAGCCAATAATACTGCCGCCAACGGCCATAGGTACAGCAAACAGAATAAGTAATGGATGTAATAAGGATTCAAACTGACTCGCCATCACCAAGTAGACTAAAAATACCGCTAATACCAAGGCGATTTTTAAAGACTTAAATGAATGTTCCATTTCTTCATTTTGGCCGCCAAAGCGCGCTTGGATAGAAGAGGGGAGCTGTTGCTGATTTAAAATTTGCTGCGCTTCTTTTACAGCTTCACTTAAATCACCATAACTTAAGTTAGCTGACACTATCGCAACCCGTTGTTGGCTGACACGATTAATGGCAGAGGGGCCCACTTGCAGAGACACATCAGCAACTGCGCTTAATGGGATTGGGTGCTTACTGTTTGGATTAATAATTAATGAGTTAATATCTGAGATATTATTTCGCTCGTCCAATTCACTGCGCACCAAAATATCTACTTTACGATCACGAACCGTATATTGGCTGGCAATGGTACCGCCAACACGTTGAGCAATACGATTAGCAACGGTGGGCGCTTCTAAATTTAATGACGCAAGCCGGGCATGATCAAATCTAATACTGATCTCAGGTTGACCATCACGAAGTGAGGTATTGATATCACTAAAGCGGGCTGACTCTGATAAAGCAGATACCAACTGTTCGCCACTGTGCTTTAGTTGCTGTAAGTCATAACCTGATAACTCGATCTCTAATGGGGTTTTAAAACTAAATAGCTCAGGGTGATCAATAGTGGCATCAAGGGCTGGAATACGCCTTGCTGTGGCCCTTAAGTCATTGGCTACAGCATTAAACTCTTGAGGATCTGCCAGTACTACCTGTAACCGCCCCCAGTTTTCGCCGCCTCGGGCGGTATCAGATGTCATTAAGCCGCCACTGCCTGCTTGGCTAAAGGTGTGTTTTACTTCTTCTCGACCACTAATGGAGTAAGCTAGTTGCTCTAATACAGCATCAGTTTTTTGTACCGCGGTGCCAGGTGGCAGTAAGATCTCAACATAGAATTCACCTTGATTCATTGGTGGAATTAGCTCTACACCCAGTCTTGGGAATAAGCTGCCAGCACCAACAGTTAGCATGATTGCGATAATGACAGTCAAAGCTTTATGCGTCATCGCATGAGCTAATACCCGGTGATAAATGCTTTCAACAAAACGGTAGCCAAAGTTAAATGCAGCACTTAATGGACGCATCACTAATGATAATGCCCAAGAAATGAATCGAGCTGAAATGATAATGAGGTTTAATAGTGCATTAGGTAGATAGCTGAGTAATAGCTTAAATGGGAAACCAAACACGAATTTAAGATAATGCACAGCTTTAGCTTTTTTAGTGGTTGGCAGGGCTTTTACTTCCGGCTCATTTTCGATGGGTAATTGTTTAAAACCCTGTCTTGATGCCAGCATTGGTATTGCCGTTAGTGCAACAAATAAAGACGCTAATAAAGCAAAAGTTACCGTTAATGCTTGATCTGAAAATAATGCCCCTGCGATACCATCAACAAAAACTAAGGGGACAAATACCGCTAAGGTGGTTAAGGTTGAGGCAAAGATTGCCCCTGCCACTTCTTTACTGCCTTTAAGCGCTGCAGCAACTTTTTTAAGCCCTTGCGCTTTATAGCGGTCAATATTTTCCAGCACCACAATGGCATTATCAACCAATAAGCCTATGGCCAGTGCAATACCGCCTAAAGACATAATATTGAGACTGATATCGGCAAAGTACATCATGTTAAAAGTAGCAATAACTGAAAATGGAATGGAAATAGAAATAATTAAGGTAGCAATAATGTCACGTAAAAATAAGTAGATAACTAACATAGCAAGCAAGCTGCCAAACAGCGCGGCGGCGGTTACTTCACTGACTGCACTTTGGATAAACTCAGATTGGTCATAAATAACCTTTAACTGATTATCTGCAGCTTCACTGTTAATCTCATCAAGCTCAGCACTGAGCCTTTTGGCGACCGATACGGTATTGGCATCACCTTCTTTATATATTGCCAGTTCAATAGACTCTACCTGTCCAATACGAGTGATATCACTGCGCTCTTTATAACCGTCAACAATATCGGCAACTTCAGCAAGTCGAATTAAGGTTTGACCATCACGATAGACAATGACATTTCTTAACTCATCTAGGTTATTAAATTGGTTTAGGGTGCGAACTAAATACTCTTTGTCACCTTGGATCACTTTACCCGCAGATAAATTGATGTTTTCTTCATTAATACGGCGCTTAATATCGTCTGCATTAAGGTTTAGTTGCTGCAGCTTTTGTTGATTTAGCAGGATATGAACTTCTTGCTCTAAGCCGCCAGATAATCTCACTGCGGCGACACCAGATAGTGCTTCTAGGCGTCTTTTTAGTTCTTCTTCTGCAAAAGTACGCATACTTTTGAGCTGTGTTTCACTGGCATCAGGTACTGACAGCGCCACACGCATAATTGGATCTAAGTTTGGATTAAAACGCAGCAATAATGGTTTATTGATATCCAGTGGCAGTTCGATGGTATCAATTTTTTCACGCACTTCTAAACTGGCCATATCCATGTTGGTGCCCCATTCAAACTCAAGCACCACATCTGATAAACCTGAGCGTGAAATAGAGCTAATTTTACGCAGCCCTTTAACCACACCGACGGCTTCTTCAATGGGCTTTGAGATTAACTGTTCAACTTCAACAGGTGCAGCGCCATCATAGGCGGTTCTTACTGTGACGCTTGGGTAACTAAGATCGGGTAACAGTTTTACCGCAAGGCGGGTAAATCCGACCATACCAAATAGCATGATTGCCAGCATAAACATCCACACTGACACAGGACGTTTTACCGAAGTATTAATTATCGACATAGTAGGCGCATCCTTGTCTATTTGCTGGCTAGGCTGTTTTTGGCGTAAGAAAGCGGACTGATGATTTCAACTAACGACAGGTCTTTAAGGTTTTGCTGACCACGAATGACGATTTGTTCACCAGATTGCACACCAGATAGAATTTCAACTTTATCATTTTCGCGATAACCGAGAATCACTTCACGACGGTTAGCGGTGTTATCTTTAATGACATACAGTGCTTGGGTGTCATCTTGGTTAATAATGGCGTTAAAAGGCACAGTAACAACATCATTGTGGGTATCATATTTAAGCTCAACACGCGTGAACATGCCGGCTTTTAATGTTGCGTCTTTATTGTTGATGGCGATAGTTACTTTGAATGTACCGCTTTGGGCATCAACAATTGGGCTAATTCGTAATACATTAGCGATAATATCTTGTTCTGTTGAGCCCTTGTTATTAGCGTATTGATTACTAATGCGCGCTTCTTGTCCTAAACGTAAGCTATTAAGTTGTTGCTCTGGTAAATGTACAATTCCGTGTAGTTCATCTTGATTGACAATATAAAACAACTCTTCAAACTCTTTGGCCATATTGCCTTTTTTCACATGCCTGGTGGCGACAATGCCATCGATAGGTGAAACAATGCGGCTTTCAATCACGTATAGTTCTGCGAGATCTCGCTGAGCCATTGCGGCTTGTAAGTTAAACTCCAGCTTTGCCATCACATCTTGACTTACAAATTCTTTGTTTTTCATCTGTTTTAAGCGGTTTAATTCTTGCTCAATAATCTGAACTTCAGCAAGCGCACGCTGATAATCAAATTGTTGGCGTTTGGCATCAATGGTCGCCAGTGCTTGGCCCTTTGTAACTCTATCGCCTTCTTCAACGTTTATTGAAGTAATTAAGCCTGCAATTCGGGTGACAACATGGGCTTCCTCGGGCGCTTCTAGCGTCGCGGTGGTGCTATAAAATGAAGACACATTTCCTTGAGTCACTTGTGATACCTCAACAGGTACCGCGTATTTTTCTTCTTCTGCAGCTGTTTCTTGTTCACCATTACAGCCACTAAGCATGATTGAAAATGCCGTAATACAAAAAACGGATGAGGTGAATTTTTTAATGTTGTTGAACCTTTCCATGGGATACCTGCCAATTAACTAAGTGTTATAAGTGACGTGACATGCCACAGAGTCTGAAACCAAAGCATGCAAACGTCACGTTATAACATGTAACAAATGTTGAATTTATGTTTACAAAGCACGTAATGTGCCAAAATAAATTGTTGTTATTTTTCAGAGCTTTAATTGGGTGGCGGTATTTTAGGAACTTAAATGTTAACAAGGGGTAGTGGGAATGCTCAACAAATGGTGAAATTGCTTACTAAGATTTGAGTTAAGGGTTCTGATTTTTGTTGATTAGGATTGTGGGT
Organism: Shewanella sp. 5_MG-2023; assembly: GCF_030547465.1. NCBI lineage: Bacteria > Pseudomonadati > Pseudomonadota > Gammaproteobacteria > Alteromonadales > Shewanellaceae > Shewanella > Shewanella sp. 5_MG-2023. The sequence continues at coordinate 108,207 of NZ_JAUORC010000015.1, read as the reverse complement.
AAATGGCCATTGAATTAATTTGGCTTTAACAAGAAAATTATTAATAATACAAATAAAATGAACGTGAAAATATTTCAAGGTGTAAAAGCATATAAAGAAGACCAAATTCTGGGTAAAAAGGAAACCAAATTGTAAGTTTTAATATCTCTAATGGCCATTTTTTAGAACAAAAAGATTTTCTTTATAGCGATATAATTTAAAAAGCAGCTTTTTATATCAGATTTAATTGATATTTTTACTCAATTTATTGTTTATTAGGGCCTAACGTGAATGAAAATGACTATTTTATGAATGTTTTTGGATGATTTACAGTATTTTTCTAGCTTAATCTTTAACTTCAAATGAATTAAAATCGGCAATATTTCTAATAGGCAGTTGTATTGCCTAGCACAAATCTGATGCAACTCCTTCTATAAACACAAATGTAATTGGGTTAATTAGGCCGATTTATGGCGTACTTTGGACATATTTTAAAGCTTATTTAATTCTAATTTGTAATACAAAACCAAGTGCTAAAGTGCCGGCGACCCTTTAATTTCGACTAAAATTAACCTGTGGCGGCTATTAGGATTTAGTAAATAATGAAGCGGACCTAGATAATGTGGCTTATGACCAATCTATGGTGAATGAGCTTTAAACGGGGATAAATGTGTTTGGCAGTTTTATTCATACTTGGCTGCTATGGTAACCAAAGTTCGCAGCAAGGGATTTTTGTGTTCATTGAGCGAGGCTGTCAACGCTAACAAAACAGCTTCTCTAGGCATTAAAAAAGCGCCTAAATAGGCGCTTTTTTCACAAACGATTAAGTTATCGTTTATCTATGCTGACAAAGTCACGCTCGTCTGAGCCAGTGTATAACTGACGTGGACGACTGATTTTGTGACCTGGTTGGTCAAGCATTTCTTTCCAATGTGCAATCCAACCAACAGTACGAGAAAGTGCAAATAACACTGTAAACATACTAGTAGGGATACCGATTGCTTTCATGATGATCCCTGAGTAGAAATCAACATTTGGATAAAGCTTTTTAGATACGAAATAATCGTCTTCTAAAGCAATGCGTTCAAGTTCCATCGCTACATCTAGCAAAGGATCGTTCACATTTAGCTCAGCTAACACTTCATGACATGTTTCACGCATCACTTTAGCGCGAGGGTCGAAGTTTTTGTAAACGCGATGACCAAAGCCCATTAAGCGGAATGGATCAGCTTTGTCTTTCGCACGAGCAATAAACTCAGGGATGCGATCAACACTGCCAATTTCTTCAAGCATATTTAGACAAGCTTCGTTAGCACCACCATGAGCAGGACCCCATAGTGAAGCAATACCCGCTGCGATACATGCAAATGGGTTAGCACCAGATGAACCCGCTAAACGAACCGTAGAGGTAGAAGCGTTTTGTTCATGATCAGCGTGTAATACAAAGATTCTGTCCATTGCTTTTTCAACAACTGGATTGACTTGGTATTGTTCACACGGAACAGCGAACATCATGCTAAGGAAATTACCTGCATAACTTAGGTCGTTGCGTGGGTAAACAAAAGGTTGACCGATTGAATACTTGTAGCACATTGCTGCAATGGTTGGCATCTTAGAAACAAGGCGGAAAGCCGCAATTTCACGATGTTTTTCATCATTGACATCAAGAGAATCTTGGTAAAACGCAGATAATGCACCCGTAACACCACATAGCATAGCCATTGGATGTGCATCACGACGGAAACCTCTGAAAAACGAAGCTAATTGCTCGTTCACCATGGTGTGATTCTTAACCATAGCCACAAACTCTTCGTATTGAGTTTTGCTTGGTAATTCACCATAAAGCAGTAAGTAACAAACGTCTAAATAGTTAGATTCAGTAGCTAGTTCATAAATTGGATAGCCACGGTGTGTAAGTACACCTTTTTCGCCATCAATGTATGTAATTGCAGACTCGCAAGATGCGGTCGCTAAAAAACCTGGATCGAAGGTGAAATGACCTGTCTTTCCAAGTTTACTGATATCGATTACATCAAACCCAGCAGTTCCCTGCTTGATAGGTAATTCGATCGAATCTGTCCCCGGTAACTCTAATTTGGCTATATTGTCAGCCATACCCCGTTCTCCTTACTTCATTCTTTTCTGTGAGTGCGGCATGTTAAGCGGACATTACTTTACAGTGAATTAGTGTCACATTTCAATTTAAATAAGCGTTTAAATTTATTAGACCATGGTATAAAGCTTGCTAGACGCCTTGTTAGCAATGGTTTTTTTGCAAAAAAAACATCAAAAAACAAATTTTACATAGTGTGATGTTTGTATTTGACAATTGCCTTGAGTATACTTGCCTGCGTCCTGAAGGGCGACAAACATCACATTTTTGAAAACATTTTTACGTTGTCTAAATTAGTGAATTCTCAAATTGTTAAGTGTTTGATAGTAGTCTGTTAAGTTTCAACATTTTGTTTACATTTGTAGTTTGGTGTAACAAATAGAAGCAAAGCAAGATGAATAATAAAAATAATGCTCAATGGAGCTGAGTGAGCAGAACGTGAAAAAGCAAAGACCTGTCCATATAGACCTACAGACCATTCGCTTTCCTGCAACAGCGATTGCGTCAATTCTTCACCGTATTTCCGGTGTTATCATGCTGTTTGCTGTCGGTATTCTTATTTGGATGCTAAATGAATCTTTAGCATCGCCTGAGAGTTTCGCTGGCTTACAATCTCTTTTTGATAACCTGCTAGTTAAGTTTGTTATTTGGGGAATTCTAACCGCGTTGGGTTATCACTTAATCGTTGGCGTACGTCATCTGATTATGGATACCGGTCGTTGGGAAGAGCTTGCCTCTGGCTTAGCGTCAGCAAAAATCGCCTTTGTGTTATCAGCGGCGTTTTCTATCATCGTGGGGATTTGGGTATGGTAACAAATGCAGCAAGCCTTGGACGCAGTGGTGTTCATGATTTTATTTTAATTCGTGCTAGTGCCGTAATTTTAGCCTGTTATACCATTTTTATGGTGGGTTTTATTGCGTGTAGCGCTCCATTGACATACGAAATTTGGCAGGGGTTATTCAGTACCTTACCAATGAAAGTATTCACTTTATTAGCGCTTGTTGCTGTACTTATCCATTCATGGATTGGTATTTGGCAAGTGTTAACTGATTACGTTAAAAACGTATCAGTGCGTGGATTACTTCAGTTCGTTTTTGTCGTAGCAGCTTTTTGTTATCTAGCTGCAGGCATATTAATTGTGTGGGGTGTATAAGTGAGTATTCCAGTTCGCGAATTTGACGCAGTAGTGATTGGCGCTGGTGGCGCTGGCATGCGAGCGGCATTACAAATTTCTAAAGAAGGTAAGAGCTGTGCGCTTTTATCTAAAGTTTTCCCAACCCGTTCTCATACAGTATCTGCGCAAGGTGGTATTACCGTTGCGTTGGGTAATGCTCATGAAGATCACTGGGAACAGCACATGTACGATACCGTGAAAGGTTCTGATTTTATCGGTGACCAAGAAGCAATCGAGTTCATGTGTAAGACAGGTCCAGAGGCGGTTATTGAACTTGAGCAAATGGGTTTGCCATTCTCACGTTTTGAAAACGGTACTATTTACCAGCGTCCGTTTGGTGGCCAATCAAAAAACTTTGGTGGCGAGCAAGCGGCACGTACTGCAGCTGCAGCTGACCGTACAGGTCATGCATTACTTCATTGTCTTTATCAGCAAAATGTTAAACACAAAACTGAAGTATTTTCTGAGTGGTATGCACTCGATTTAGTGAAAAACGATGACGGTGCAATAGTTGGTTGTACGGCTATTGAAATTGAAACTGGCGAGATTGTTTACTTCAAAGCGAAGGCAACCATTTTAGCAACCGGTGGTGCAGGGCGTATTTATGCTTCAACCACCAATGCACATATTAATACTGGTGACGGTGTTGGTATGGCAATGCGCGCTGGCGTTCAAATGCAAGACATGGAAATGTGGCAGTTCCACCCAACGGGTATTGCTGGCGCAGGTGTGCTTGTAACTGAAGGTTGTCGTGGTGAAGGTGGTTATCTTTTAAATAAAGATGGCGAGCGTTTCATGGAACGTTATGCACCAAATGCAAAAGATTTAGCATCACGTGATGTTGTTGCTCGCTCGATGATGACAGAAATTCGTGAAGGCCGTGGATTAGATGGTCCATTAGGGCCGCATTGTTTACTTAAGCTTGATCACTTAGGTAAAGAAACATTAGAAGCTCGTCTTCCTGGTGTTTGTGAACTTTCTCGTACTTTTGCGCATATTGATCCAGCAGATGGCCCAATTCCTGTATTGCCAACATGTCATTACATGATGGGGGGTCTACCCGCTAAAGTGAGTGGTCAAGTTGTTCGTCAAAATGCTGATGGCACTGAACAAGATATCGTGGGTTTATTCGCTGTAGGTGAAATTGCTTGTGTATCAGTACACGGTGCAAACCGCCTTGGTGGTAACTCATTACTGGATTTAGTGGTATTTGGACGTGCTGCTGGTCAGCATTTAGGTAAAGCACTTGATGCGACTGCGGATCCAAAAGCGCCATCTGAAGATCAAATTTCAGCATCACTTGAGCGTCTTAATCGCTGGGAAAGCAATAAAGACGGTGAAGATCCTGCTGTTATTCGTAAAGACTTACAGTTATGTATGCAACTTAACTTCTCTGTATTTAGAAGTGGTGATGCAATGGCTGAAGGCCTTAAAGAGCTTAAAGCAATTCGCGATCGTTTAGCGAATGCTAAGTTATCTGATAACTCTTCAGAATTTAATACTCAACGTATTGAATGTTTAGAGCTTGATAACTTGATGGCGACAGCAATTGCGACAGCTTATGCTGCGAACTTCCGTACAGAAAGTCGTGGTGCGCATTCTCGTGAGGATTTCTTAGACCGTGATGATGATAATTGGTTATGTCATAGCGTCTTTGACCCCGTCACAGAAGAAATGACTAAGCGTGAAGTCAACATGGAGCCTAAGCTTCGTGCGGCATTCCCGCCTATCAAGCGTACCTACTAGGAGAAGCCCGATGAAATTGGAATTTGCAGTTTATCGCTACAATCCTGATGTAGACACTAAACCATATATGCAGGATTACAGTTTAGATGTGGAAGAAGGTACCGATATGATGGTACTAGATGCACTGATGAAGCTGAAAGAGTTAGATCCTGCATTATCATTTAGACGCTCATGTCGTGAGGGTGTATGTGGTAGTGATGGTATGAACATGAATGGTAAAAACGGCCTTGCGTGTATTACGCCTGTTTCTACTTTTAAAGGTAAGAAAATTGAAATTCGCCCACTTCCTGGCATGCCAGTTGTGCGCGATTTAATTGTCGACCTGACTCAGTTCTACACTCAGTACGAAAAAATTAAACCGTTTCTTATCAATGATGAGAAAACACCGGCTCGTGAACATTTACAATCACCTGAAGAGCGTGCTCATTTAGACGGATTATATGAATGTATCATGTGTGCTTGTTGTTCTACTGCTTGTCCATCTTTCTGGTGGAACCCTGATAAATTTATCGGACCAAGTGGTTTACTGCATGCATATCGCTTCTTAATTGATAGCCGCGATACGGCAACTGAAGAGCGTTTAGATGGTTTAGACGATGCTTACAGTGTGTTCCGTTGTCACGGTATTATGAATTGTGTTGATGTGTGTCCTAAAGGACTAAACCCAACTAAAGCCATTGGCCACATTAAGTCAATGTTACTGAAGCGAGCAGTGTAAATGCGCAACATAGAGCTGGGATTTATTGTTATATAGCTCTATTGGGGAGTCATCTTCAACTATGGGGATGACTCTTTTGTGTGTGTTAGAAGACCTTTGTAATTAACTGTTTAAATTATATAGTTATATCGCTATTATCCGTAGTTGATAAACAGCGTTAAACGAAAGAGTTAATACGATTCGATTGTGGTGCAACCAGGTATCGCAATTATGAAATTGGCGAAGCACGTGTATCAAGTTTGGAAGGAAAAGTAATGCACCAAGGCATCATGAAAGCTTGGCTCGAATCGTCACATTTAAGTGGCTCAAATTCGACCTACGTAGAAGAGATGTATGAAGCCTATCAAGAAGATCCAAGTTCAGTTACCGCTGATTGGCAAGTCGTTTTTGATAATCTCCCTGCGGTAAATGGTACTTCTCAAGATCTACCTGAAACTGCACACTCTAAAGTACGTGATTATTTCCGCAGTTTAGCATTAGAAGGTCGTGCCAAAGGCGCTAGCCGTGTTACTGACCCAGAGTTAGATGCTAAACAAGTAAAAGTCCTCCAGTTAATTAACGCTCACCGTTTTCGTGGTCACCAAAATGCTAACCTTGATCCGTTAGGTTTATGGCACCGTGAGCCAGTATCTGAATTAGACCCAGCATTTCATGGTTTAGATGCCGAAGATATGCAACGTGAGTTCAATACCGGTTCATTTGCATACGGTAGTGACACCCTTAAATTAGCCGACATAGTTCATGCATTAAAAAGTACCTATTGTGGTTCTATTGGTGCTGAATACATGCATATTACCGATACCGATGAAAAGCGTTGGATTCAGCAACGTCTTGAACCGTCTTTGGGTAAAGCAAATTACGATAACACCACTAAGAAACGCATTCTAGAAGGCCTAAATGCTGCTGAAGGTATGGAAAAATACCTTGGCGCAAAATTTCCAGGCGCAAAACGTTTCTCGCTTGAAGGTGGTGATGCGTTAGTGCCAATGATGCGTGAGATTTTATATCGCGCAGGTGAAGCAGGTACCAAAGAAATTGTCGTCGGTATGGCTCACCGTGGTCGCTTAAACGTCCTTGTTAACGTACTGGGTAAGCGTCCTGCTGAATTATTTGATGAATTTGCCGGTAAGCATGATGAAATCCAAGGTTCTGGTGACGTTAAGTATCACCAAGGCTTTTCATCTGATTTCGAAACGCCAGGCGGAAACGTTCATTTAGCACTGGCCTTTAACCCATCACATTTAGAAATCGTTAACCCTGTGGTTATTGGTTCAGTACGAGCGCGTCAAGACAGACGTGGTTGTAGCGATGGTTTACAAGTTATGCCAATTACCATTCATGGTGACTCGGCAATTACTGGGCAAGGTATTGTGCAAGAGACATTTAACATGTCTCAGACCCGTGGTTTTAAAGTTGGCGGTAGTATTCGTATCGTTATTAATAACCAAGTGGGTTTCACTACCTCTAATACTGCCGATGTGCGTTCAACGGAATACTGTACTGATATTGCCAAAATGGTCCAAGCGCCTATTTTCCATGTCAATGCAGATGATCCTGAAGCTGTTGCCTTTATTTCGCAGTTAGCGGTGGATTACCGTAACGAATTTAAGCGTGATGTGGTGATTGATTTAGTGTGTTATCGCCGCCATGGTCATAACGAAGCTGATGAGCCAAGTGCAACGCAGCCGCTAATGTACGCAAAAATTAAGAAGCATCCTACGCCGCGTAAGATTTATGCTGATCGATTAATTCAAGAAGATAGTATCTCTGCTGATGACGTTACTGGCCTTGTCAATAACTACCGTGATGCATTAGATGCAGGTGATTGTGTAGTGAAAGAGTGGCGTCCAATGACGTTACACACTGTTGACTGGTCGCCGTATCTTAATCGTGAGTGGGATGAAAGCTATCAAGGTGCAATGAACTTTGACAAGCTGATTGGTCTTGCGCAAAAGATGGTAGATATTCCTGAAAGCCACAAATTGCAATCACGGGTCGCTAAGATTTATAAAGACCGTGTATCGATGGCAAACGGTGAAAAACCGGTTGATTGGGGCTTTGCTGAAACCTTAGCTTACGCCACCATTTTGGAAGATAAAAAACGCGTTCGTATTACCGGTCAGGATTCTGGTCGTGGTACTTTCTTCCATCGTCATGCAGTTTTACATAATCAAAATGATGGTACGACTTATTTGCCGCTTCGTAATGTCGCTGATGAACAGGGCGAGATTGATATTACTGACTCAGTATTATCAGAAGCCTCGGTACTGGCATTTGAGTACGGTTATGCCACAGCAGAGCCGGGCGGATTAACCATCTGGGAAGCGCAGTTTGGTGACTTTGTTAATTGTGCTCAAGTGGTTATCGATCAGTTCTTATCTTCAGGTGAGCAAAAGTGGGGCCGATTATGTGGTCTAACGATGCTACTTCCCCATGGTTATGAAGGCCAAGGCCCAGAGCATTCATCTGCTCGTCTTGAGCGTTTCTTACAGCTTTGTGCAAACCACAATATGCAAGTGTGTGTTCCTTCTACACCTGCACAGGTTTATCACATGCTACGCCGTCAAGTTGTACGTCCTATGCGTCGTCCACTGGTGGTGATGTCGCCTAAATCATTACTACGTCATCCATTAGCGGTTTCTACACTTGAAGAGCTCGCTGAAGGAAGTTTCCAAAGTGTGATTGGTGAGCTTGATGCATTAGACGCGAGCAAGGTTGATCGCGTTGTCTTCTGTAGTGGTAAGGTGTATTTCGAATTACTCGACAAGCGTCGTAAACAAGAAATTACTAACGTTGCTATTGTCCGTGTGGAGCAGCTTTATCCGTTCCCGCAAGAAGAAATGCAAGCCGCACTTGCTGACTATCAGCACGTTAAAGATTTTGTTTGGTGTCAGGAAGAACCTCAGAACCAAGGTGCTTGGTATTGTAGCCAACATCATTTCTGGGCAGCTATCCCTGCCGGAGCTGAACTAACCTACGCTGGCCGTGAGGCATCTGCTGCACCAGCTTGTGGTTATCCTGCTCTGCATGCACGCCAACAAGAAGCATTAGTTAATAGCGCATTAAAACTGTCGTAATAGAAAATTATAAAAGGAAAGCTTTCCATGAGTATCGAAATTAAGGTACCCGTTCTGCCAGAATCAGTTGCAGATGCAACAATCGCGACATGGCATGTGCAACCTGGCGAACAGGTTTCTCGTGACCAAAATCTAGTTGATATCGAAACTGATAAAGTTGTACTAGAAGTTGTTGCGCCAGAAGATGGTTCTATTAGCGAATTATTATTCCAAGAAGGTGACACTGTTCTTGGTGAGCAAGTGATTGCAAACTTCGTTGCTGGTGCAGTTTCAGGCCAAGAAGTGACTAAAGCAGAAGCAGAAGCTGCATCACCAGTAGCTGAATCTACAGATGAGTCAAATGATGCATTAAGCCCATCTGTACGCCGTCTCATTGCTGAGCATAACCTTGATGCAAGCAAAGTAAAAGGCACTGGTGTTGGTGGACGTGTGACTAAAGAAGATGTTGAAGCATTTGTGAAGTCAGCACCTGCGGCTAAACCTGCTGCAGCGCCTGCGCCAATTGCACCACTTGAAGGTCGTACTCAAAAACGTGTTCCTATGACGCGTTTACGTAAGACTATTGCTAATCGTTTATTAGAGGCTAAAAACTCTACGGCAATGCTAACAACGTTTAACGAAGTTAACATGCAGCCAATCATGGATATTCGTAAGCAATACCAAGAAGTATTTGAAAAACGTCATGGTATTCGTTTAGGTTTCATGTCTTTCTACGTAAAAGCTGTGACTGAAGCATTAAAACGTTTTCCTGAAGTTAACGCGTCTATCGACGGTGATGAACTGGTTTATCACAACTACTTTGATGTCAGCATTGCGGTATCAACGCCACGTGGTCTGGTTACCCCAGTATTACGTGATACCGATACCATGAGCCTTGCTGAAATTGAAAAAAATGTGCGTGAATTAGCAATCAAAGGCCGTGATGGCAAGTTATCTGTTGCTGATATGACCGGTGGTAACTTCACCGTGACTAATGGCGGCGTATTTGGCTCGCTAATGTCGACGCCAATTTTAAACCTTCCACAAAGCGCGATTTTAGGCATGCATGCTATTAAAGATCGCCCAATGGCTGTGAATGGTGAGGTTGTTATTCAACCTATGATGTACCTAGCATTATCTTACGATCATCGAATTGTTGATGGCCGTGAGTCGGTTGGTTTCTTGGTCGCTATTAAAGACTTCCTTGAAGATCCAACTCGTCTATTGCTTGACCTCTAAGAGTCAACTAGACAATACCCTCGTAGCTGGCTCGTTAGAGCCAGTAGGATTTTATAAAGAAGTATATGGATAGATCATCATGAATTTGCATGAGTATCAGGCAAAATCCTTATTTGCCGAATATGGTTTACCAGTTTCAGAAGGCTTCGCTTGCGATACAGCCCAAGAAGCGGTAGAAGCTGCTGGTCACATTGGCGGCGATATGTGGGTTGTTAAGTGTCAAGTACACGCTGGCGGCCGTGGTAAAGCAGGTGGCGTTAAAGTCACTGGCGATAAAGAAGAAATCAGAGCATTTGCTGAAAAATGGTTAGGTAAGAACTTAGTGACTTACCAAACTGATGAAAAAGGCCAGCCTGTTGCTAAAATTTTAGTAGAAAGCTGTACTGATATTGCAAATGAACTTTACCTAGGTGCTGTTGTTGACCGTGCGACTCGTCGCGTTGTGTTTATGGCATCAACTGAAGGTGGCGTTGAAATTGAAACTGTGGCTGAAGAAACCCCAGAGTTAATTCACAAAGCAATTATCGATCCTTTAACAGGTCCTCAACCATACCAAGCACGTGATCTTGGCTTTAAGTTAGGTTTAAACCCAACTCAAATGAAGCAGTTCACTAAAGTGTTTATGGGTCTTGCAAAAATGTTCGAAGACCATGATTTCGCTTTATTAGAAATCAACCCGCTTGTGATCACTGACGAAGGTAATATCCATTGTCTTGATGGCAAGATTGGTATCGATGGAAATGCTTTATTCCGTCAACCTAAAATCCGTGACATGCACGATCCATCACAAGATGATGCTCGTGAAGCACACGCAGCTAAGTTTGAACTTAACTACGTTGCATTAGACGGAAACGTGGGTTGTATGGTTAACGGTGCAGGCCTAGCAATGGGTACTATGGACATCGTAAACCTACATGGCGGCAAGCCAGCTAACTTCTTAGACGTTGGCGGCGGAGCAACTAAAGAACGTGTAGCAGAAGCATTTAAAATCATTCTTTCTGACTCAAACGTTAAAGCTGTTTTAGTTAACATCTTTGGTGGCATCGTACGTTGTGACATGATTGCAGAAGGTATTATCGGCGCTGTAAAAGAAGTCGGTGTAGAAGTTCCTGTTGTTGTCCGTCTTGAAGGAACTAACGCTGAATTAGGCCGTGAAGTGCTTGCAGGTTCTGGTCTTGATATTATCGCAGCTGCGTCATTAACTGATGCTGCTGAGAAAGTTGTTGCTGCTGCGGAGGGCAAATAATGTCCGTATTAATTAACAAAGATACTAAAGTTATCTGTCAAGGTTTCACTGGTGGCCAAGGTACTTTCCACTCTGAGCAAGCAATTGCTTACGGTACAAAAATGGTTGGCGGTGTATCTCCAGGAAAAGGTGGTCAAGTTCACCTAGGTCTTCCTGTATTTAATACTGTTAAAGATGCTGTAGCTGAAACGGGTGCAACTGCGACTGTTATCTATGTACCAGCACCTTTTTGTAAAGATGCAATCCTTGAAGCAATCGACGGTGGCATTGAGCTAATCGTATGCATTACTGAAGGTATTCCAACTTTAGACATGCTTCAAGTTAAAGTTAAACTTGAAGAAACTGGCGTGCGTATGATTGGTCCTAACTGTCCAGGTGTTATCACTCCTGGTGAGTGTAAGATTGGTATCATGCCTGGTCACATCCACAAGCCTGGTAAAGTCGGTATTGTTTCACGCTCTGGTACATTAACGTACGAAGCTGTTAAACAAACTACTGACGAAGGTTTTGGCCAATCTACTTGTGTAGGTATTGGTGGTGACCCAATTCCAGGTACTAACTTCATCGACGTATTGGAAATGTTCCAAAATGATCCACAAACTGAAGCAATCGTAATGATTGGTGAAATTGGTGGTACTGCTGAAGAAGAAGCTGCTGAATTCATCAAAGCAAATGTAACTAAGCCTGTTGTATCTTACATTGCTGGTGTTACTGCACCAGAAGGTAAGCGTATGGGTCATGCTGGCGCAATTATCGCTGGTGGTAAAGGTACTGCTGAAGATAAGTTTGCTGCATTAGAAGCTGCTGGCGTAAGCACAGTTCGCTCTTTAGCTGACATCGGTAAAGCACTGCGTACTAAAACTGGCTGGTAAATTCTAGTGAGTTAATCAAAAGGCGCCATTTGGCGCCTTTTTTGTTTTTTCGTTTCCTATCGCTAAATATGTTCTTCAAAATTATTAATTTAAAACTGTAATCATATGTTTTACTGAGTATTAATCTGTGTTTAACTAGCCATATTAGTATTTAAATGATTAAGGATAATCATGAGTAACGTCATAAAACCGATTGGTATTATTACTGAAACCCCAAGGCTTATCATGCGACCTTTTGTTGAAGAGGATGCAGAAGCATTATTTTTAATGAACAGTATTCCAGAAATATTAACTTATATCCCCCAAGAGCCACTTACTAGCATAGCTGAAGCAAAAGAGATTTTTACCTCAATTATTCAGGCTGATTATCAAAAGCATGGTTTTGGTCGTTGGGCGGTGCATCATAAGGAAGATAATAAAGTCATTGGCTTTTGTGGGCCTAAATATCTTCCTGAATACGATAAAGTAGAAATAGGTTATCGCTATTTACCAGAATATTGGGGCAAGGGCATAGGCAATGAGGCAGCGCAAGCGGTAGTTGATACACTAAAGCCACAGTTCGATATTGATTTAGTCATAGCCCTTATTTTACATGGCAATACAGGTTCAGAAGCGATAGCGAAAAAGCTCGGTATGAGCATACATGAAGAAAGCGAATATCTCGGCTCGAAAGTACATGTGTATCAAATGGCTTTATAAAGGCATAACTTATGGCGAGTGTAAAAACAAAAAAACCAGCAAGTATGCTGGTTTTTTAATGACTATTTATCAGGCTTGGCGATAATTATTCGTCAGCGTGATCACAGCTGTCATTGGTGCAGTGACCGTATAAATATAAGCTGTGGTGAGTTAGCTTAATATTATGACGCATTGCTATTTCGTCTTGACGACGTTCAATGACCTCATCAGAGAATTCAATTACTTTATCGCAGGTTAAGCAAACAAGATGATCATGATGCTTTTGGGTCGACATTTCAAAAACCGCTTTGCCACTTTCAAAATGGTGACGATTAAGGATACCCGCATCATCAAATTGGTTTAATACGCGATAAACAGTAGCTAAGCCAATTTCCTCACCAATATCGAGTAATTTTTTGTACAGATCTTCTGCACTGATATGTTGGTTTTCAGGGGCTTGCATTAATTCTAGAATTTTAACTCGTGGCAGTGTTATCTTTAAACCTGCTTTCTTGAGTGCTTGATTTCCATCTGTCATCGCTAATCTCTTGATTACAGAACCTTATCGGTTCCTCCGTGGATAATTAAGATCATTATATGTGTTGCAATCAGAAACTGGAACCTTTCAAATGAGTTAATCGTCATATAAGCAGTGATTTTGGCCAATGAGCCATACAATATTGACCAATAGGTTAAAATTCACCTAATAAACTTACTTATACTAAGGGATTATTGAGCATTAACGGCTTTTATATCACTATAATGTTAAATAGGGTTATCAAGCTTTGTACCCAGTAATGATAATTATAATCAAAACAAGGAATTCACATGTATCAGCAGATTGTGGTCTTAACTGGCGCAGGTATTTCCGCTGAATCGGGGATAAAAACATTTCGCGATGAAGACGGTTTGTGGGAGCAACATCATATTGAAGATGTGGCCACCCCTGAAGGTTATGCCCGCGATATCAATTTAGTTGAACGTTTTTATAATAGCCGTTGGGAAAACCTCCATAGCGGTGAGGTTCATCCTAATGCCGCTCATGCAGCATTAGCAAAATTAGAAGCTGAGTTTCCTGGCAAGCTACTGGTTATCACTCAAAATGTAGATGATTTACACGAGCGGGCAGGTTCAAAACGTTTATTACATATGCATGGAGAATTATCCAAAGGACGCTGCCCACAGTCATTGCAAACGTTTGTCCTTAGAGAACCTTTTGGTGAAGACAATTGCTGTACCTGCTGTATTCCTGCCAAACGATTAAGGCCGCATATTGTCTGGTTTGGTGAAATGCCATTTGGTATGGATAGAATTCATGATGCGCTGGATAACTGTGATTTATTTATCGCTATTGGGACTTCTGGGACGGTTTATCCCGCAGCGGGCTTTGTCGACAGCGCTAATCATCATGGTGCACAAACAGTAGAAGTTAATCTGTTAGCGGCAGATCGCCATAGCCAATTTCAATATCATTTTACCGGTAAAGCTGGTGATGTTGTGCCGGCGTTAGTAGAGTCAATTTTAGCCGGTAAAACCCTTGGCAGTGAAGTCGCGACAAAGGAAATGAGTGCTTGAGTAGGGATAAAGTTGCGATAATCATGCGCGGTTTACCGGGTAGTGGTAAATCAACTTGGGTTAATGAATTCATTGAACAGTTAGGTGTAGATAACGCCATACACATACGGCAATATGGTTACTTCTCTACTGACAGCTATTTTGTTCGTAATGGCGAATACCGCTTTAATCCAAAAAAACTTGCCCAGTATCACCAGGCTAATTTAAGCGCATTTATTAATGCGATGGCTCATAACGAGCCTTACGTTATTTGTGACAATACCAATGTATGCCGTTGGGAATATATGGCTTATGAAGCCGCAGCGAAGGCCTTGGGTTATCAAGTAAGAGTCGTGGTGACTGGTGAGCCTAAAAGTGTTGAACATCAAAAATTATGCGCTAAACGTAATCAACATAAGGTGCCATTGGCACAAATTGCTAAAATGGGATTAATGTTTGAACTTGATGATTAGACTTGTTTTAAGATTAACTAAAAAGGCGCCGCGGCGCCTTTTTTGATGTTAAAGGTTGATTATTTAGCTTTAACAGCGGATTGCAGGTCAATATTATAAATCGCAAAACCAAATTCATCTGTGATATCAGTGCGCTTTGTCATAGGTCGCACTTGATAGCCGCTGATAAATTTATCAGCAAGTTCACTGTTTTGGGTTTCAAAGCGAATATCTAACTTTGTTGCCGAATTAATGGTCACGAAATCCCAGTTATTATCAGCATTTGGATCAACTAAACCATTGGCTTCAGTTTCATCAGTGATGTACTGAGCTAGGGCTTCACGGTTTGTGTCTGGTAGTTCCATTACCACGAATTCAGAACCCGTTCCGGCGAATTTACCACCAAATGCGCGATAATTATTGGTTGCGATTATAAATTCTTTGGCATTAAATTCAGCACCACTGATAACAGTGTCGCCGTGAGTGTAACTTAGCCCGACTATTCGGTTAGCATCGGCATTAACTAATGCACAATCGCCATCAAATTTATTTGGTTGAGTTACATCAATGTTGTAGCTGACACCATCTATGACATCAAAGTTATAGGTGCGGTGGGTATTCCAGTTAATCAGGTATTGAGGCTCAGTAGAGTTAACATCAATTTGATTAAATTGATTTGCACTGCATTCCAACCAATCTTTAATTTGAGCGCCACTTAACTTAACAGCAACCAAGGTGTTAGGGTAAAGATATAAATCTGCCGCATTTTTATAGGTTAGCTCACCACTTGGGACTTGCACATAAGACTCGGCATCTGCTGCAGTGCTATGGCGGCCACCTGCTTTAAATGGCGCAGCAGCGGACAATACCGGAATATCTTTTAAAGCCTCCGTTAAGTTAGCTTTTACTTTAGCAATTTGTGCATCTGACACAATTTGCACTGTGGGATCATCTTGTACTAAGGTCAAAAAGCTAAACATATCAGCCGATGCTTTACCTATGGGCTGATCGACATAATCCAATGTAGCTTGATGCTCTTTAGCTACAGCATCACTTATGGTTTTATCTGCAGTCACCAGCTCAGGGTTAGTCGCTTTTTTATCAAAAATAGGCAAGGCTTTGGCCATGCTGTCAACAATTGTCCAGCTGCCATCTTGTAATGCTAACTTAAAATCGATAACGCCGAGGTTATCGCCCCAACGTCCAGGCATAACCGCCGCAACGCCATTTATGGTGCCTTTGTTTATATCGGCATTTTTAAGGTCTGAAAAGGTGCTTGAAGGGAATATTGAATGACTATGACCAAAGGTAATCGCATCAATACCCGCTACTTTTGATAATGCCCAAGTGGCATTTTCATCATTAATGTCGATGGGGTTTTCAGGGCTGCCGACCCCAGAGTGGGGAATAGCGACGATAATGTCAGCGCCTTGAGCTTTCATCATAGGCACAAACTTTTCAGCCGCTTCTATAATTCCCATTACGGTGACTTTACCCGTAAGGTTTTGTTTGTCCCATAAAAGAATTTGTGGTGGTACAAAGCCAATATAGCCGATGTTAATTATGTGTTTATCGCCATTGGTGTCGACGACGTTTTTTTCTTCAATGATATAAGGGGTAAATAGGTTATCGCCTTTGACTTTGTTATCCCAACAGTCGGCTTCACATAATACGTTGGCGTTAATATAAGGGAAATTGGCTCCAGAGATAGACTGGTGTAAAAAATCTAAACCGTAGTTAAATTCATGATTACCAATATTTCCTACTGAATAACCCAGGGTATTCATTGCTTTATAAGCTGGGTGAGTATCACTGTTAGCGCTTTTTTGTTTAAAATTATTGGCAATATAGTCACCCATAGGGCTGCCTTGAAGCAAATCACCATTATCAACTAAGACAAAATTATCAGCACTTTGACCTTGTTGTTTTATCAAACTTGCAGTGCGGGCTAAGCCTATGGTCGGATCATATTTTGTTTTGTAATAATCAAAATCCATGATGTTTGCATGAAGATCCGATGTTTCTAGAATACGTAAATTGACGGTGAGGGGCTGAACATCATCAGACTTAACTTCTGTCGCCTGATCATGCAATGAATCACAAGCGCTGACGCCTAGTACGCCAACTATAATAGTGACTATTAGCTTTTGGTTTACCATTATTTTTCTCTCTTATTTTGACCCTGAGCTTGATTTTTGTGCTCTATTATTTTTGTTAACTCATCGGGTTTGATTTGTGAGTTAATTGCAGTGGATTATACAGAAACTATATTGCAAAGTTATGATTTGATTGGTGATAAGTTAACTAAAATGGTTGTAGAAGCAGTTTGTTGAATATTTTTTGATTGTTATCGGCTTAGTGTTTGATTAAATGGGCTGTAAATTGATCGTGCAGCGCTTTAATGACGATAAAGTATTTCTTTATCAGCATAAAAAACACCGCTTAGCTGCGGTGCTTTGGATGAGAACGATGAGCTTTTTCAGATAGCCTGATGTTAACACATCAGGCTTTGTTCTTTGCAGGCAGTGGATTGTCTGCAGATTTACTCTGATAAAGTTACTCTGCTGCGTTATCTTCTAATAAGCCGCGGCTTCTTAACAGTGGCTCGATCCCAGCATCTTTACCACGGAACTGACGGTAAAGCTGCATTGGGTCGGCGCTGCCACCTTGAGACAAGATATTGTCTCTAAAAGCTTGGGCTGTTGCTGGGTCAAAAATACCATTTTCTTTAAATGCTTCAAAAGCATCGGCGCCTAAAATATCAGACCAAAGATAGCTGTAATAACCTGCAGAATAACCACCGGCAAAAATATGCGAGAAGTAACTGCTGCGATATCGTGGGGCAATTTCTTTAATTAAGCCCATATTGGCAAGTGATTCAGCTTCAAATTCGGCGGCATCTCTTAGTTTGGTGTCCGTTAATGTATGCCAGTCTAAATCAAGCTTAGTGGCTGCCATATATTCAACGGTAGCAAACCCTTGGTTGAATTTACTGGCAGCTTGAATTTTCTTAACAAGTTCAGTGGGGATCACTTCGCCGGTTTTATAATGTTTTGCAAACTGCGCTAACACTTCAGGTTGCGTCATCCAGTTTTCCATCACTTGTGAAGGGAACTCGACATAATCTCGCGGTACTGAAGTACCTGATTGAGAAGCATATTCAACCTTTGATAGCATTCCATGTAGCGCATGTCCAAACTCGTGGAATAGGGTGCTAGCTTCATCAAATGTTAGCAGTGAAGGCTCATCACCCGTTGGGCGAGGGTAGTTAAGTACATTGACAATAATAGGCTTTGATTCAACGCCATTCATATTGTATTGCGAGCGGTAGGCATTCATCCATGCGCCGCCTCGCTTAGTATCACGTACGTAATAGTCACCCATGAAAATAGCCATTAAAGAACCGTCTTTGTCATAGACTTCCCAGGTTCTGACATCTGGGTGGTACTTAGGTAAGTCGGTGCGCTCTTTCATTGTGATGCCGAATAAGCGATTAGCGGTATAAAATACCCCTTCTAATGTTGATTCTAGCGAAAAGTAAGGCCGAGTTTGTTGTTCATTAAAGTCGTATTTTGCAACGCGGATTTGATCTGAGTAATACCACCAATCCCAAGCTTGTAAAGTAAAGTCACCACCTTGCGAGTCGATAAGTGCCTGCATATCAGCAACTTCAGCATTAGCTTGTGCTAGTGCTGCTGGCCAAACTTTATCAAGTAAGCCGTAAACATTTTCAGGGGTTTTAGCTGTACGTTCTTCTAATACAAAATGGGCATGGGTTTTATAGCCCATTAAGTTAGCTTTTTGTGCGCGAAGTGCCGCAATTTTCGCTAAACCTGCTTTGTTATCATTGGCATTATTATTATTGGCACGCTCAATATAACCTTTCAAAAGCGCTTCTCTTAAATCGCGATTTTCAGCATAGGTTAAAAATGGTGTAATTGAAGGACGCTGCGTGGTAAACACCCACTTGCCTTCATGGCCACGTTTTGTAGCTGTTGCTGCCGCAGTGTCGATTACGTCTTGAGGAAGCCCGGCTAAATCAGCTTTGTTATCGATAACTAACTCAAAGGCATTGGTTTCAGCCAGTAGGTTGTCACCAAACTCTAAGTTTAATTTACCAATCTGTTCATTAAGGGCACGCAAAGTGCTCTTGTCTTCAGCTGATAGGTTTGCTCCGCCGCGAGTAAAGCGTTTGTAGGTATCTTCTAAAAGCTTTGTTTGAGCGGTATTAAGTTGATATGTGTCAGCTTGGTTGTAAACTGCTTTTACCCGCTGAAATAATTTATCATTTAAATAAATATCATCACTAGCTGATGACAACATAGGTGACACTTGTTTTGAAATCGTTTGTATATCTGGGTTAGTGTGAGCACCGGTCAAATTATAGAAAACGCTCGATACTTTCGTTAATAAGGTGCCTGAAAACTCCATCGCTTCAATGGTGTTTGCAAATGTCGCAGCATCAGGGTTATTGGTAATGCTATTAATTTCAGCTTTACGTTCAGCAATGCCTGCTTCAAAAGCCGGTAAAAAATGCTCATTTTTGATGTTATCGAAATCTGGGATTTCCATAAAGGTATCATAGGGTTTGAAAAAAGGGTTGTTAGCATCTTGGGTGATGCTAGTCGTTGCAACCGCATTGGGTGCTTGAGACGTTTGGACGCTTTCAACGTTATTATCTGAACATGCACTTAGCGCTAAAGTTAACGCCATGGCAGAAAAAAGTGGTGTGAGGGTTAGTCCCTTCATAATTATTTCCCTGTTTGCTTTGAAATGGTTGTCTAAATAACCCTATGCCGATGTATAAACCGTTAAAGAGTCACAAATCATCATTGTTATTTGTTTATGATTTGCTGCTAGATTAACAAATTTTTATCATACTTTCGTATACCTTTAGGTTACTTTTGTAACAAAACATAAAAAAAGGACCTAACGAGAGTTAAGTCCTTTATTTATTACTAACTAGTGATATGTAAACAAGGCTTATAATCTATGTTTAAGTCACACTATTTCGAGCAATGTTATGGTTTTAGAATTACTTTCACGCTGCCATCAACATCGGCTTCGTCAATATAACCGATAGCATTAGCATCTGCTGCTATTGCAGCTTTCATGCCTGATGCGTCACCAATGGTTGCTGGTGGTGTGCCTTTACCAGTAAATACCTGCTTTGACCAAAAAGCTTTAAGCTGAGCATCAGACTTACCCGTTACTGCGCTATGAAATTCAGAGCGGATAGGGTTGCCTTCTTCAAGTTCATAAACGACAAATGAAGAACCTTTGCCTAAAAAGGCTTTTTTAGCATCGGATTTGCTTATATCAGCAGCGGCTGGATTACCGATCACTACTACGGCAGCATTAACAGAAAACACACAGCTCACACTGAGTGCTAAAATAGATAATAATTTTTTCATTTCATCACTCCTAATTAAAATACTGCGTCAAATTGAACGGTATACACGGTAGTATCATCAAATTCTTTTGCTATGTTAGTCTCTAATCCACCAGATGTTTCGCCAAAATCATTAGAGTATGTGACGTCGAATTTTATGGCTAAATTATCAAGTGCATCCCAACGTAGGCCTGCACTGTATGACTTTCTTTGGCCATTAAAAATAGCGGCTTGAATTGCTGAAGCCTCATCAATAATAGTTCTGCTATCGTTATCTTTAGTTTCGAAGAAAGAAGCTGTTACATAAGGTGTGAAGTCATTGATACGGTAACCCAAGGTTAAGTAACCTGAATCAGAATCAGGATAAGCGCCATCCACTTCGATGCGTGTTAACTCTGTAATGGCTAAGAAAGATCCATTATCGTAACTAGCGCCAACGCCCGCGAAAGTGCCTTTTTCTCGATCTATTTCTAGTAGCGTAACAGTGACATCGATCTCGGTATTTGGCATTAGTTCTTGTGTAATTTGACGCTTAACATCACCGTCTAAAATTGCTTCACCGTATAAGCCTCGTAGAGTCCAAGTTTCATCAGTCCAAGTAACATTGACACCTAAAATATTTTTCATGTCAACGCCAGCAGCTTCAGATTGTCCACCAAAAGCTTGAATGGTCATTGTTGAATCATCAAATTCAACATCGTAGCTAACATCTCCACCTGTATAGGAGGTAAATGGCACTGGGTCGTATACATCTGATGGTGGACGTACAAATGGCTGGGCATAACCAACATCAAGATAATCTGAGTACATATACAGTGGTATACGTAATTTACCTGCACGAGCTTGGATATTATTTTCAAAGCGATGAGAGATATAAGCCCATTCAGCTTCTACATCCCAATCATTTTCGCCTCTCATCATCAACTGCATAACAGCTTGAGTCTGATCTGTAATTGCAAACGTACCTTGTAAACCAAATTTGCTGCCTTCATTGAAGTTAGCTGAAGTGGTTGCTCCGGCATAACCTGCGTTGTTATCGGAAGTGATGAAAGCGCCCGTCATAAATCCGTTGAATTTGAAGCGTTCGGTCAAATTGGCAGTTTGATTTGCTTGTAATGATTTAACTTGTTGTTCAAGTTTGGCTAATTTTTCATCGGTAGCGTCATTAGCCACAGCAAGTGCTGGTAGCATTGCGACTGAAATTGCTAAAGGTAGCGCTTTCAAATTAAAACTCATAGTGTTACTCCTGGTTATTATTCTTAAGGCAGAAATAGTGTGATTTTCTACCTTTATATTTCTAATTATTAGACTTTAAATTGACCTGTAATGGTTTGAAGTTGTTGGCTAACACCTTCAATATCATGACTAATTCCGCCCATTTCATCCGTGGTCATTTTTACTTTAGCGGCATTGGTTTCAATATCTGCGACATATTGTTGAATGAGTTCTGAAGTGTTGTGTTGCTCTTCAGTGGCCGCGGCAATTTGGTCATTAACTACGGATATAGCACTGACCTTATTGGTGATATTGATTAATGCATCTCCTGCTAGTGAAGTGGTTTTTACGCCTTCTTCTGCGGTTTCTATTCCACGCTGCATTGCATCAACCGCTTGTGTTGAAGTAGAGCGAAGCTCTTGCAATACTTGTTGAATTTCTTGTGTTGAGGCTTGAGTGCGTGAAGCTAGGGTTCTAACTTCATCTGCGACAACGGCAAAGCCTCGGCCTTGTTCGCCGGCTCTTGCTGCTTCAATCGCAGCATTTAGCGCCAGTAAATTAGTTTGATCTGCAATCCCTCTGATTGTATCTAGGATGTCATTCACATTACTGGTAAAGGCTTCAAGTTGATTGACCACAACTGAGGTTGTTCTGACTTCTTCAGACAGCTGATTGATGGTGGTAATTGCTTTACTGACCACTTGCTGACCTTGTAAAGCTTCTTCATTGGCATTATCAGCTTCTGATGCTGCATTGGCGGCATATTCGGCAATATGGGCAACACTGACAAACATCTCTCGCATTGCATGGGAAATTTGTTCAACAGACTGATTTTGTGCACTAACGGTTTGTTCGCTGTGTTTACAGCTAGTTAATAATGTTTGTGAAGCAAGCCCTAAGCTGTCAGTAGTTTGTTTAGTATCTGCAATACTGGCCTGTAACTTGGTGACAAACTGGTTAAACCAATGGACTAAATCGGCAATTTCATCTTTACCTTGGTAAGTGATTCTTGAACGTAAATCACCTTCACCTTCAGAGATGTTGCGTAGTGATTGGGTAACACTTTCTAGAGTGACAATAATTGAACGGTTAACCAAAAAGCCAACCACGATAAGGAAAATAGAGACAATAATGCCGATTATTAACATTGATGTCGCTGCAGAGTCAGAGCTGGCTAAACTGTTTTCAATGCTTAATTCAAACTGCTCTGAAAATGCTGTTTGTTTTTGGCTAAAGGCACTTACAAGTTGCTCATAACGTTTGGCATTTGCTGCTGCTTGTATAGTGATTTTATTAAAATCAACATCACTTTTTAAAAACTCAGCGACCAAAAGTTGTGCATTATCAAAATACAGTGATAAATCATTCTGCATATTATTAGCGTCAAATGATTCTGCTGGCAGCAAGTGTTTAACGGTATCTAGATTACTCACGATCTGCTTTACCATATTGGCAGCGGTATCTAAGCTCTCTTCTTCGCCAGTGGTTACTGCTGTTTGTATATTTTGATCTAATTGAAGCAGTAGACCTTCATTGATAGTGGCTAAATTTAATGCTGGATATAGTTGAGCTTGCAGAGAATTTAACCTTTGTGCATTTTGTTGCACGCTTTGATTGTTAATTAATATCGAGATAATAAATGAAAATATTGCGACAATGGTTAATAACGCGATCCGATGCTTTATTTTTAAGCTATTTAATTTCATTTCGAATAATCCTACTTATCTAGCTAAAGGTGAGTCATTAAAGTTTCGGTTATATAATGATTGGCTGTTGTAAAATAGCTGATATTAAAAATGAAACTTTTACTTTTTGTTATCTTTGATTGCAAATCGCTATTGCTTGTGTGCGATAACTTCATTTTCTCAAGTTGTAAAACGTTTTTAGTATTTAAAATTAATGCCTTTCATATTGACTTATTGCCACCTTAGAGCTGTGGCATCCATCATTTGCTTAAAATTACCTATAACGGATATTGAACTATAAATAAAAATTGTTACCTTGTGGTTATTATAGTTGCTACGATGTTTAAGTCTGTTCTTGTTGTTACAATATCGGCAGTAATGTTCAAATACTTAAGTTTTATTTAATGTTTTTTTGAGTTGTTAAAATATTGATATAAAAATCTGCTGCGAAGAAGTGGAATTTAATTAGTTTTCGTTGCTGGGTTAACTTATTATTAACATTGCGTTTGGGTTTTAAGTTGATAATACAATCTTGCGTATAAATAGAGCTGTAATTGCATAAGTTTGAACATCATCATTAGTAGAAAGTTAGGAGGATTGCTGGGATATATGAAAAATAGCGGCAGGCTTAATCTACAAAGCTTGAGTGATTTTATTGTTTATAGCGGTGTTTAAATAATAAGCACAATGAATGTTAGCGCTACAAAGGCGCATTAACTATTTATGTTGTAGCTGATTGTCCATAAATAGTTAATGCAGATGTTTGAGGTTTATTTTTAGTGCCCTAGGGTTTCTGAACCTGCTCGTCGTGGATCAGATGCGCCAAACAACCCCTTGTCGGTTATCACTATGGATTGAGTGCTGCCCATTGCGCTACTGGTTTTAACTTGATGGCCTTTGGCTTCCAGTAAAGTCACCGTATCGTTATTTAAACTGGTTTCAACACCAATGTAATCAGGCAGCCATTGATGGTGAATTCGCGCTGCGGCAGTGGCTTCTGCAATATTGAGTTTATGGTCAATGACATTCATGATTACTTGCAATGTGGTGGTGATAATTCGTGAACCACCAGGGCTGCCTGTCACCAAAAATGGTTTACCGTCTTTCATCACAATCGTTGGACTCATTGAGCTTAGTGGCCTTTTATGAGCATCAATTGCATTGGCTTCACCGCCGATTAAGCCATAGGCATTGGGAATACCGGGTTTTGCGGAAAAGTCATCCATTTCATTGTTAAGTAAAATGCCGGTACCTGCAGCAACCAGCCCAGAACCATAACTGAAGTTTAGGGTATAGGTATTTGATACAGCATTGCCCCATTTATCGACCACAGAGTAATGAGTGGTTTGATTACTTTCGTAAACGGATAAATCACCAGGCTTAATTTCGGCACTAGGCGTGGCTTTGTTATAGGCAATTTGTTTAGCGATTGAATCAGCATACTTTTGACTAGTGAGTTTATCTGTCGGCACGTTATGAAAATCAGGATCGCCCAAATACTCACTTCTGTCAGCATAGGCATGCTTCATGGTTTCCGTCATTAAATGCAGTGTTTGTGCAGTATTGTGACCCAACTCTTCAATAGGATAGTGCTCGAGTACATTAAGCATTTCAATGATATGAATACCACCAGAAGAAGGGGGTGGCATGGATACCACTTTATAGCCGCGGTATTCGCCTGTTACAGGTGTTCTTTCAATGACTTGATAGTTTTTCAAATCATTCATGCTCATTATTCCGCCAGCAGCTTGAATCGCAGCCACAATTTTCTCAGCGGTTTCGCCTTGATAAAAGCCTTTACTGCCATGCTTAGCAATTAATGATAATGAATGAGCTAAATCTTTTTGCACTAAGGTGTCGTTAACGGCAAAACTGTCGCCATTACTTTTATAAAATATTTTGGCAGAACTTGGCCATTGTGAAATACGGCGTTTTAATCCATCAAGTGAATCTGCTAAGTCTGAATTAATTAAAATGCCTTTTTGCGCAAGTTCAATAGCAGGTTTAACGACTTCGCTCATGCTCATGGTGCCATACTTGTTTAGCGCAAGTTCAAACCCCATCACAGTGCCTGGCACGCCAACCGCTAAACCATGTTCACGGCTAAGTTTTTTTACTACATCACCTTGTTCATTTAAAAATATATCTTTGTGGGCTTTTGCTGGCGCGGTTTCGCGGTAGTCGATAGCAATGGTTTTATCTTCTTTTTCAAGATGAACTAACATAAAGCCGCCACCGCCAATATTACCGGCTCTAGGTAAGGTGACCGCTAATGCAAACCCTACCGCGACAGCAGCATCAACAGCATTACCACCTTGTTTGAGAATATCGACACCAATGCGGGTTGCAAGTGATTCTTGGCTGGCAACCATGCCATGTTTGGCCCAAATTGGTTGTGAAGTATCAGAACGGCTATAAATCGATTGTTCATTTGCAGCATGCAGTTGTAGGGAAGTAAAAGATGATATGCTCAACGTCAGCGCAATACTTGTTGATATGACGATCGGTTTTAGTTTTGAAAAGAAACTCATTTTCAATCCTTTATAATTTTAATCATGTGTTGCAATGTGCCATAACTATGATCTAATACACAATATGTAACTGTGCTTTTTAAGGGAATATGTCTATCACACACACTATTGACTTGAATATTGGCTTTTATGATTCGGTGTCTGTTATTACTAAAGCTGAGTGGCAACGTATTTTTTCAGATCAAAACCCCTTTACTTCATTTGATTACCTTAATGCATTAGAGCAAAGCCAATGTGTTTCAGAGCAATCGGGCTGGTTGCCCAAACATATTGTGGTAAAGCAAGCAGGTGTTATTGTTGCTATTGCGCCTTGTTACGAAAAATCTCACTCTTGGGGAGAGTACGTGTTTGATTGGGCGTGGGCTGAGGCTTATGAGCGTAATGACTTAAGCTATTACCCAAAGTTAGTGCTAGCGGTGCCATTTACACCAGTAAGTGGTGAGCGTATTGGGTTTGATTGCTGTCAATCAAGTTTAAACAAAGCCGAGATCATCGCTGCAGTGAGTGAATTTCTAAATCAGACACTTGGGCAAGGGTATTACTCTTCTTGGCATTGTTTGTTTTTACCCAAGGCTGATTATTTGAATTTAGCTCAAGATAATATTTCAAGGCTAGGCACTCAGTTTCATTGGCATAATCATAGCTATCAGCACTTTGATGATTTTTTGCTGCAATTAGTGTCACGTAAACGCAAAAATATCATTAAAGAGCGCAAGGCTTTAGCTAGGCACAATTTGGATTTTGAGTTTATTGATGGCGATAAAGCCACCGCTGCGCAATGGCAAGGCTTTATTGCTTGTTATCAACAAACCTATTTAAAACGCTCAGGTCATGGCGGTTATTTATCTGCTGAGTTTTTTTATCAAATCGCTAAGACTATGGGCGCAAGTATTAAGTTGCTGTTAGTGACAAAAGCGTCAGATGCAACAACGCACCAGCCGGCACAATTAATCGCTTCTGCATTATACTTTGCCACTGATACGCATTTATATGGCCGCTACTGGGGCTGCTTACAATTTATTGACGGCTTACACTTTGAAACCTGTTATTACCAAGGTATTGAGTACGCCATAGCGAACGGGCTTATGGTGTTTGATGCTGGGGCGCAAGGTGAGCACAAAGTGGCCAGAGGTTTTGTCCCCATTGAAACTTATTCTAATCATAACCTTACTCATCAAGGCTTTAGCAATGCTATCGAAGATTATTGCCTGCAGGAGCAACGGCACATAAAGCAATACATGCAGCAGTTAGCTGAAAGTTCGCCTTATAAATAGCGTTTTGGCTAGCTTTGACAAACTAAGCCAAATGGTGTGCTTTTTATCAACGGATATTGAATGACTGCTTTGCAAGCCGCTATTTAATCCTTGATGAGGCTATTGAATTGATAGTGACGGCTGACATTTTTACTCACAAGGGCCCAGTTAGAATGACTTGTTCTTTGCTGGTGGTGACCAAAAGCTTGTTGGTTTTTAAAGGTTTCAGAGACGTAAAACTTAACAGGGTTGCTTGCATCTTGTGTGACTGAAAATGATAAGCAGCCAGGTTCTTGTTTTGTGAGTTGGCTATGCACCTTAAGTGCTTCAATCACCGCTTTTAATTCAGCCTCAGGGACTAGTATATAGCCTGTTAAGGTGACTTTATTCATGCTATTACTTATAGCATTGCTCATGTCATTACTCATGTTCGTAGGTCTTGTACTTATCTGTTTTATACGATTATCCCAAGGCCAACCATAAGCCAACACCGACCATTAAACTGCCCGCTATGCGATTCATTAATTTAATATTATCCCCACGAGATAGAAAAAGTCTCAAGCTCTTTCCGCCACTGGCGTAAGCTAACATCGAAGCTGATTCTGTGAGCATGATAATCGACAATAACCAGAAAAGTTGCGTTCCAACAGCTTGGTCTACATTAATAAAAGGGGGCAGCAGTGAAATCATAAAAGCCCAGCCCTTAGGGTTGGCAATAGCGGTTATAAAACCTTGTGACATTAATGCGGAATTACTGATGCTAGTATCTGTTTGCTGGCCTTCGATAATGGCCATTTTTCCTTTTGAACGCCACATATTAATGCCAATATAAGCAAGATAAGCGCCGCCCAACCATTTTAAGACTGCAAATATATCAGGGTAGTTTAGCATCACGCTAGCAACGCCCATCACCGCCGCAATAGCCACCAATGCCACGCCAATAAGCTCACCTAGCATCATCCAAAGGGTGCGTTTAACGCCAATGCTCATACCTAAGGTCATTGCCAGTGTCATACACATACCGGGAGTGATCGATACAAAAAAGAAAGTGGGAATAAATACAGCTAATACGGTTAAATCTGGCATGAAGGTTCTAATGTCATTAAAGAAACAAGCGAGTAAGGAAGAGCAGAGTGTAAGGCTTTAAGATGTGAGTGTAAATGTGGCTGTGTTTTAATTTATTGCTATTTGAATACAACCCATAGCAAAGGTGCCGATGGATTGTATTCAATGCTATTTTTAAAATTGAGTGGCTTAAATATAGTGGTTTAAATTTAGTCACTTGGATTTAGTCACTTAGATTTAGTCACTTAGATTTAGTCACTTAGATTTAATAAGTTAACTTGGGTCAACCACGATATGTTCAAGTTCTATGGCGCACACCGCTTGCAAGGTATCCATAGACGCATTGACTAAGCTTATCTTGCCCTTTGATGACTCAATGAGTACAACGCGGTTGATATCACTGTATTCACGGTTATGGCGAATTAAATTAGATAGCGCCATTTGCATTGGCATCATAGATGGGTTGAATGCCGCATTTTCAGCATAACGTCCACAATAGGTTTTGCCGTCTTTGGTTTCTAGTACCACTGCAGCATAATTATTGGTATAAGGCGCATAGCTTAGGCCTGCTTGATCTATGGCTTCAATTATCATGGGATCATCAGAGCTTAAACTAAACTCAATGTTACTTTTTGATAATAAAGGTTTTGTCACCTGCAAATCAGCAGGGCCAAAGGCATAGGGTAAATAATGACTAAGTAACTGTGATTGCTGACCTGGCAAGTGAATTTTAATACCAATGCCGTCGACCAATTCATTGATAAACTGACGACAATGACCGCAAGGGGTAAAGTTGACAACAATATCAATAATTTTTTGCTCGCCATTGAGCCATGCATGGCTTATCGCGCTTTGCTCGGCATGGACGGTATGAAATAGAGCTTCAGAAGCTAATTCAAAATTGGCTCCCATATAGATATCACCACTTTCACCCTTGGCGATTGCGCCGACATAAAATTCACTAATACTTGGCTTGGCGAGGGCGGCAGCAATTGGCAACAAGCTCAGTAGTAATTGCTCTTCATCTATTTGCGATGCTGTGACGAGCTGAGCTAATTGGCTTGCATCAATATGGCCACAAAAATCGTCATTAAGTAATGGTATTAATGCGCTTACCAGTGGCTTGGGTAGTTGGGTGATGCTATCAATAAAGCGATTTTGCATGACCAATTCCTTTATAAAATGATTAATGACTAAAAGCTTGCGTTATAAGGCTTGTAAATACATGCACAGTGCTTTTAGTAATTTCTGCTTATGTTCATTGTCGCTGGTTTCTTCCAACAAGTTTTCGAGATTAATCACATAATCGGCATCTGATAAACGTTGTTGGCAAAACTCTCGCCATCTTAATGACTCATCGTGGCTTAATGTTTCTGGGTAATTACGGCCACGATAGCGAAATAGCATCTGCTCAATGCGGGGATCGTCAAATTCTAGATTAAGCGCGGCTAAGTTTTCGGCTTTGGTATTGCGGATCATTTCCATTTTGGCTTTATCGGCGCGGCTAAAAAAACCGCCGCTATAAAGCATTAAATCAGGATCTGTCGCTGCAGGGTGATTATTCGCCTCGAATACCGCCTGCATTTTTTCTCGTAGCTCAGGGTGCTGTTTGAACAGTTTGTATTGCTGACGGGCAAAGTCCATATCAAATTGGTGCCTTGCTGCCACTTCTTCAGTGAGTAACTTAGGCGTACCAATAAATGGACATTTATTGACGTGGATTTGCTTTAACGGGATCGGTAATTCATCTGGGGCTAAATCGGCACGTGAGGTATACATGCGCTCGACGATATCTTCTACCGATAAGTCGATCAGTGGGCTAATATCCATTGCCAAATTAATACAAATCATGGCGTTTTTATTGGATGGATGCGGCGCAACAGGCGCGATTAAAGTGACACATCCTTTAGCTGCACTGATTTTAGAACTCACATGTACCAAAGGCTGCATAAAGTCGCCTTGGATTAATTCGGCAACTTTATTTTTATTACGAAGGTTAAAGTAATAATCATATAACTTAGGTTGTTTCTCTTTGATGAGTTTTGCAATGGCAATGGTGGCGTAAACATCACTCATAGCATCATGGGCTTGTTCATGACTTAAGCCATTAGCTTGGGTTAACTGTTCTAATTTAAAGCTTGGCGAGCCATCTTCTTTTAATGGCCAGTTGATGCCTTCTGGTCTAAAGGCATAACAGGCTCTGACTAAATCAATGATATCCCAGCGAGTGTTGCCGTTTTGCCATTCACGGGCATAAGGGTCAATGAAATTACGGTAAAAACCATAACGGCTAACTTCATCATCAAATCTTAGTGAGTTGTAGCCAACGACACAGGTATTGGGCTGGCTGAAAATGGTATTAATGCGCCCCATAAACTCTGATTCAACCATGCCTTTTAAATTGGCTAATTGCGGCGTGATCCCTGTAACAAGTATTGCTTCTGGTTTAGGAAGATAATCAGTTGCTTGCTTACAATAAAAGTTTTCAGGCTCACCAATGATGTTTAAATCATAATCAGTACGGATGCCTGCAAACTGAGAAGGGCGATCTTTTGCTGGGCTTACCCCGAAGGTTTCGTAATCGTGCCAGAAGAGAGTAGGTTGTAAAGCGCTTGCCATAATTAACTATTGTCCTATAACTCATGTTTTGCCATCTTAGCACTGTTAATTACGAATGTTTACCTGTGGTAACTTGTTTGGCTGGATTTTAACTCTAGCATCGAGCATTTTTGCTGGTTTAAGGGACGTTTGAGCAAATTATTAAACCTTGTTGATGGTATAAAAACCGCTTTGTCATTAAAGCTAAATTATGTAAAAAGCACTTAATTTTATAGGCTTAAGTATTAATTGGTGACGCAAATCATTTTGCTGGTTACAATTTAAAAAAATCAGAGGTAAGTTCATGTATAACCATTTATTAAGTCAGCCCGTTAAATATGAAGTGGATCAGCATCAGACTTTACATCTTAGCCTACCTGATGAAGTAAGTGATTTTGCGATATTACCGGCATTGAGCCAGCCTATTGCTGAGGTCATAGTAAAAGAGCTGAAGTTTAATAATGCGAATGTGCTGCAAGGTGCGACTATCATTTTAACTTGTCAGCCACTTTTTAAGGTGTCTGTTCAAGAGCAAGTCAATACGATTGTAGATAATGATCACAATCTCATTAGCCAGCTAAAACGTGGCGTAGGCCAAGGCTTTCGTTTGTATACTCGCTCAGGTGTCGCACCGAAAAAATCCGCGACCATGTTAAGGCAGGGAACCACATTAGTCTTTTCATTTGCTGAAGCTCTACAAATTAAGGTAAAAGGGCAGCTTGGTGATGCCATTAAACTTGAAGATGATTTTAGACTTAATCAAGAACCTAAAGCATTAATGCATGCAAGGGCGATATTAGCCCGCAGCTTTAACTATGAAGACGCGCCGGCAACCATTGCGATAAATATGAGTGAGATCGAACAAGTGCGAGCTGAAATAACCGCTTATTTGTCATCAGAGCATAATAAGGTTAACGCAGTGATTGCCGCTCAGCTGATAAAGTTAGATAATCTACTCAGTCATAAACACCGCTGGTTACTCAGAACTTATAGTCAATCGCAGCAGCGCACTAATTTTGCTACTGCAGCCAATGAGTTATCAAAAAATGTTGAAGATCTTCAGCGTAAACTTGAATGCTTTAGCTTGCTTGCTCCGGCGGATGTTAGCCAAATGGTTGATAAATTAACTGAAGAACATGAGTAGTTATTTGCTACAGCGGATCAATCGACACTATTTGTAAGTAACTGCATTGTAAGTAACTGCATTGTAAGTAACTGCATTATAAGTAACCGAGACTATTTTAAGTTTTCGGTGCTATTTATATTAGTTGTAGTCTTAACTAATCTCTAAATATAACTTAAATCACAAGCTAGAATTCAACTTAATCACCTTTTTCATTTCTATAGAGTTATGTCATGCAATATATTTGTCCAATCTGCCAAACAGAGTTATCACTGCACCAAAAATCATGGCATTGTCAAAATCGTCATCAATTTGATTGCGCTAAAGAGGGCTATGTGAACCTGCTTCCAGTGCAGAAGAAAAACTCCAAAGACCCCGGTGATAATAAAGACATGATGCTAGCGCGCCGAGAATTTCTGAACCAAGGCTATTATGAAAAGCTCAGTGAGAAAGTGAATCAGCTCGCGGTTAAGTATGCTGCTAATGCACAATGCGTGCTTGATATCGGTTGTGGTGAGGGGTATTACAGTAACAGGCTTCATAGCGCTTTAAATGCAAATAGCGCCTTAAATGCAAGCAATAATTCGCTTGTTACCGTCCCAAAAGCCAATGTTGAACAAACATGTCACTTACAAGGGTTAGATATCTCAAAGTCTGCGATACGTTACGCCTCTAAACGTTATCCACAAATGGACTTTTGTGTTGCTAGCGCTTATGAGATGCCGTTTTCAGCGTCAGCGTTTGATTTGGCTATTCGTATTTATGCACCGTCAAAAGTAGAAGAGTTGCAACGGGTACTTAAAAAAGGGGCTATTTTAATTACCGTAGCACCTGGGCCAATGCACCATTTTGCAATGAAAAAAATTATTTACAGTGAGCCCAAACCCCATGATGAAGCCAAAGCGCAGATTGAGGGCTTTAGCTGCTTACATCAGGAGCGATTACAGTATCGGCTTGAGTTATCTAAAGTCGTTGATATTGAAAACTTTTTGAATATGACTCCCTATGCATGGAAATTAACAGCTGAGCAAAAGGCTGAAATTTCAAATCAAGGGCTTAGCTGCGAGTTAGACTTTAGTATCGAAATTCACATCCGTAATTGATTTGTCATATAGAACTGGTATTTTACTATTTGAATCTGATATTTAGTTGTGAATTTTGTTAGTCCGAGCACTGAATATTGTTGTTGTAGCATCTATATCAAATTATATAGCGATTTAGTTGACATACCCGCAAAAAGGTTCATAATCTATCGGGCTTGAAGGTTGGGCTTAGTTTATGTGTTTCAATACGACCAGTTTCGTCCTGTGAACATAAGTAAAACCGGCATTTTCAGCTCTACTGCCGTTAAGGCTTTAATTTATATATACAGGATTTATATCATGTCTCAAGTTACTGGTGTTGTTAAGTGGTTCAACTCTGATAAAGGTTTCGGATTTATCGAGCAAGAGTCTGGTCCAGACGTATTCGTTCACTTCCGTGCTATCAACTCAGACGGTTTCAAAACTCTTGACGAAGGTCAAAAAGTACAGTTCACTGTTACTCAAGGACAAAAAGGTCCTCAAGCTGAGAACGTTACTGTAGTTTAATTATTTCTAGCTTCGGCTAGTATAATTAATAAAGCTGTAGTCTTTGACTACAGTTTTTTTTTGCTTTTTTTAACTATCCTTTGTTTAAATACCTTTATTTCAATAACTTAGGTTGATAAGTTGTTTTAACCCTTGTTGTTGCAGTATGCTCTGCTAGTTTAGATGTTGATTTGGTGACTCTCTCTTTAGTTGCATTCCATCAGCTTAGAAGCATCAATCCACTCCATTTTTTGCCTCGCTTTTATCTGCATCTGAAATACTTTTACTATTTATTTACTGTGATTGCTATTTCGTTACTGCCGATTTCTTAGTGTTTTCCCAGTCTGTTTCTCACTCTATTTTCGTTATTTGAACCTTGGATTTTGGGCGTTATAGCCACCTATGGAAATCTACAATTTGCTGATTTGTCCTAGTCAGCCAGTTTCAGCTGTATGTTTTCTTATGTTGATTTGATTTAGCTAATTGCAAAATGTATACGCTTCTATCAGGTTTACTAAGCAGATAAAGTCATCGTTCAATGTTGTTTTTACAGTTAAAAAATCGACATTTTTATTTTGGGAGCAAGTGCAGATTAAGAGCGATTTGAAATTATTGAGGGTGCTAGGTGTGACGGGGGTCACGTTTTTGTTAATTGCTTTTAAAAATTAAAACCCAGCAATAATTGCTGGGTTTGTTAGATTTAATCAACTTAATGCTGCTTAATTTGAAAACAGTGTTTCTTCTAAGCTTCGTCCTTTCATCATTGCTTTATATTGCCATCCTTGCTCGCTAAATAATGTTAGTAATGACAACTCTAAGCTAAAGCTTACATCTATACGGTGCTCAATAATTATTTGCTCATCGTTGTTAATTTTCACATTGAGGATATTAGGCAGTAAACGCACCTTATCACTTAGTGCACTAATGTCTGCTTGCTGCATCGTCAAGGTTAAAAAGGCGGTTTCAGCATCAGCTTTCATTGACACCGATTGTTGTAGCTGACCGTTCTCTAAATAGACAACTTGATCGCACAGTTTTTCAAGCTCTTCTAAATTATGGGAGCTAATAACAAAAGTCGTTTCTACTGATAAGTCTTTTACTATTTGACGGATTTTTTTTGCGTTAACAGGATCAAGCCCTGCAGTGGGTTCATCAAGTAATACCAGTTTAGGCGAACCTATCAGCGCTTGAGCGATCGAAACTCGTTTACTCATTCCATGACTGAGGCTTTTAGGTAACATTTGCGCTGAGCTAGTTAAGTCAACTAATTCAAGCACTCTAAGTGCTTCTTGCTTAGCTTTCTTACCTGACATACCTTGTAATTTACCAAAAAAAGTAAGTTGCGACACTATACTAAAGTTGGGGTCTAACGCGGCGTCTTGTGGTAAAGCTGAGACAATATTTTGTAATTTAGCACTGCCTGGCTTTTCCCCAAAAATGCTTATTTCACCATTACTGGGATGAATAAAACCACAAAGTAAGCTAAAAAGGGTAGTTTTGCCGGCGCCATTAGGGCCTACAAGCGCGATAGGCGCACCAGCATCAAGTGACAGATTGATATTAGATAGCGCCACTTTATTGCCATATTGCTTAGAAATATTAGTACAGGTAATTAACTTCATAGTGCACTCCTTTGCATGTAAATTCGGCCAAGTGCAAGGATAACTATGGCTTGAATGATTGGGATCGGGGCGTAAATAAGCGAGCCAAGACCCTGAGTATTAATCATTAAAGATAACTGTGAACCCGGCAATACCCAGCTAATGAACGAAACTGCAGGTAGCTGACTATTAATAATGGCTATGACGATACCGCTGAGTGCCCAAAGGATTACCGCATAAATGCTGGCCATTCTGGCAGAGTTGGCGTACCAAGATAACACTGCCATCACTGCGGTATAGGGTAAAAGGACGATAGTGATACTCAAGAATACCGCAAAGCCGCTAATTACTGCATCGCCAAGTAAACTGGCATCACGACTTATTACCATCACAAGAGTGGCGATAATGGTCAGTAGTAATAGGCTTGATTGAATAAGCATTTGCCCTAAAAAACGGCCAAAGAAAATACTGTCTCTACTGACTCTGAGGCTTAAAAATCGGAATGATCCTCTTTGTTTATCAGAACTAAATTGATCTGCAGTAATGAAAATACTGAAAAAAGGAAACAGATATAAAGCAATACACCAAAACACTGCAAATTCAGCCACAGACCAATTAAATAATTGATCTAAGGTGCCAGGGCCGTATAGACCTTGGACCAAGTCTTTGGTTGCGGGTTCGAGTAGGTAGCTAGAGGCACTATTAACTGGGTATAAAAGGATAATCGCCCAGATCAAGGAAAAGGCGATTAATGCTGCAATGCCTTTGGTATTGGTAAAACGTTTACTGACCTCATAGGAGGCAATGAGCCATAATTGGCGTATTGCTGAAGGTCTTTGAGTTGAATCCATTTAGTATCAATCCTTGCAAATACAATAATATTTTAGTCATCATACTTTATCGCTACTATTTATCAGATTAATTTTTGTTAAATTACCGGCAAGCTGTGCTCAACAGTGTTGTTTGCTGAGCACGCAGTATAAAAAGTGGCTTGAGTGTAGATGCTTATTTATTAACAGTGTTAGTTTAATAATTGCTCGAGTTCTTGAAGGCGCTGAGTTAACTCACTGACTTGGGTTTCAAGTTGCTCCACTCTAGCGGCTAAGGCTTGTTTATCTGCTGCTGATGGCGTGCTTGCAACACTGGCATCGAATGATGTTGTGCCTTGTTCAAGGTATTGCTTATCAGAAAATAATTGTGCGTAACGATTATCACGACGGCCAGCTTCGCGGGGCAATTGGACGATTAACGGCTCTTCACGGCTGGCTAGCGCTTGTAATGTGGATTCGACTTGCTGAGGCGTTTCAAAAGCATGTAGTCGATTACAGCGGGTTTTGAGCTCACCGGGCGTTTGTGGCCCACGTAGCAGCATCACAATTATCACTGCAAGTTGATCACTACTAAGCTGTAAGTCACTGAACTCGGTATTACAAAAACGATGCTTGTATTTTACCACTCGACTGCCAAAACCTGACTGCTCACTGATAAGTCGCTTCTTGGCTAAATCATCAATAATGGTTTGTACTTCAGTCTCGCTTAATGCCATGACGGGTTCACGACTACTTTTTTGGTTACAGGCAAGGGTGATTGAATTGATTGAAAGCGGGTATTGCTCAGGGGTAGTAATTTCTTTTTCTAATAAACAGCCAATAATGCGGGCTTCCAGATTGCTAAGTTCCATAAATTACTCCAAATAAAAAAGCATGGTTTGTTATAACAGAACCATGCTTTTTATCAAATAATTTGGCTATTTAGGCTGCTATTTAAGTAATCTAATGCCGTCAGCTTCAATGCTAATTTGTTTCGCTTTGAATAAACCGCCAATGCTGCGTTTGAAGGCTTTTTTGCTCATGGCGAGTTGCTCGTAAATAATCGCTGAATCAGTTTTGTCATTTAATGGTAAAAAACCACCTGCGCGGTGCAGTTTATTAATAATGGTTTCAGCATTTTTATCAAAGCTTTGTTGGCTGTCTTTTTGTAAAATTAAATCCACTTTGCCATCTTCACGAACTAGCTTGATATAGCCTTTGATTGATTGACCAAAGCTTAGGCGTTGGAATACTTCATTTTGATAAAGCACGCCCCAATGGGCATTATTAATAATGGCTTTGAAACCTAAATCAGTGGTGCCACCAATGATTAAGTCAACTTCTTCACCCACTTGATATTCAGCAGGTGTCTTGTCTAAAAACTTATCGACTTTTGCTGATGCCATAATGCGTTCATCGGCTCTATTGGCATGAACATAAACTAGGTATGACTTACCTTCTTCAATGTGTCGATGCTGCTCACCAAAAGGCAATAATAAATCTTTATCTAAGCCCCAATCTAAAAATGCGCCAAAAGGACCAGTAGCAATGGCCTCTAAATAAGCAAATTCCCCCACTTGTGCATAAGGTGTTTGGGTGGTCGCAATAACAATATCTTCAGAATCGAGATAAAGAAAAACATCTACCATATCGCCGACTTGACAGCCTTTAGGGGCAAATTTATTGGGTAACAGCACTTGCCCAAGTTCTTCAGCATTTAGGTAAACGCCAAAATTAACTTGTTTAACGACCTCTAGGGAGTATTTCTTTCCGATCTGTATCATTCGCGACTCTGGTTAACTTAGGTTATGAAAAAACAGTTTGATTATATACGCAATCAGCTTGCTTGTAACTTGGGTTTCTAAACAAACTCATTGAAGTTAATTTTAGGTGATGACGATCATCTATACTGTCAGATAACATGCTATTGCTATTTGTTAGTAAGTTTCTGTTATTCAACAAAAAAAACATCATCAATTTGCAGTGGCTAAATATTAAGATATTTTTATATTAAAATGGATTTTTCTTGCTTGCATTTAACCGGTTAGCAGGGTTTAATTGCGCCGCTTTTTTATTTGCACTTTTCAAGTTTCTGTTGTGTCATAACCGTGAGACTGTTTGCTATGGCTAGCGCACAGCAGGTATTGAGGCTTGATTGTTTGCTATTAACTGAGTCGTTCATGACCACATCGTTTTGGTCGCTTTGTATGACTCTTTTTGCTCACTTATTTCTACGTGGTGTTATTACAAAAATAACCACGTTGGACTTTTATAACATGATAAACAAATCAGATATTTATTACGAAACATTGCACGCTGGCTATGGTCAGTATTTTGAGGTTGAGCAGGTTTTGTTTGAACAAAAAACACAGCAGTGGCATTTAAGTATTTTTGAAAATAAAACATTTGGCCGTGTTATGGCGTTAAATGGTGCGATTCAAACCACTGAAAAAGATGAATTTGTTTATCATGAAATGATGACTCATGTACCTATTATTGCCCATGGTAAAGCCAAACGAGTACTCATTATTGGTGGCGGCGATGGCGGTATGCTAAGGCAAGTGCTTAAACATAGCGCGATTGAGCAGGTTACTATGGTTGAGATCGATGCTAATGTGGTTGAGATGTGTAAAACCTATTTCCCGCAGCATTCTCAAGGTGCGTTTGAAGACCCAAGAGTAAACTTGGTCATTGATGATGGCATGCATTTTATTGCCCAGTGCCAAGACAAGTTTGATGTGATTATCTCTGATTGCACTGATCCGGTGGGGCCTGGTGAAGTACTGTTTAGTTCACCATTTTATGAAAATTGTAAACGCTGCTTAACTGAGCAGGGGATTTTTGTGGCCCAAAACGGTGTGGCTTTTTTACAGCCTGAAGAAATACAAGATACGGTTCGTAGAATGAGCCCTTATGTAAAAGACTGCTGGTTTTACACTGCAGCAGTACCGACTTATATTGGTGGCACCATGGCATTTGCGTGGGCTACCGATAATGTGTGTGCCAGACAGCAAGATTTAGCAACATTAACCCAACGGTTCGAGACGGCAAACATTAATACTCGTTATTATACGCCTGCTCTTCATATGGCAAGTTTTGCATTGCCAGCTTTTGTAGAAAATGCAGTCAAAAGTGCGCAAGTAACCACTGCATAATTTGCTTGATATAGACGGAATAAAAAATATGAAAGATTGGTCTATCGAAAATGCACGTGCAAGCTATAACGTGACTCATTGGAGCCAGCAGTATTTTGGTATTGCAGATGATGGCGAAGTGACTGTTACTCCAGATCCATCCAAACAAAACTGTACCATTGGCTTAAATGAACTCGCCAAAGATATGGTTAAAGCTGGGGTGTCGTTACCTGTATTAGTGCGTTTTCCGCAAATTTTGCATCGCCGAGTTGAAAACTTATGTGATGCGTTTAATGCCGCTATACAAAAATACGAGTATCAGAATGACTATTTATTAGTTTATCCGATCAAAGTGAATCAACAGCAAACCGTAGTTGAAGAAATTCTTGCCAGTCAAAAGTCTAAAGAAGTGCCACAACTTGGCCTTGAAGCAGGTAGTAAACCTGAATTAATGGCGGTACTGGCGATGGCGCAAAAAGCCAGCTCAGTTATTGTTTGTAACGGCTATAAAGATAAAGAGTATGTTCGCTTAGCCTTAATTGGTGAAAAGCTAGGTCATAAAGTTTATATCGTCATTGAGAAGTATTCAGAGCTTAAGCTAATTCTCGAAGAGTCAGCAAAACTTGGGGTGACACCACGTTTAGGTTTACGTACCCGTTTAGCTTTCCAAGGTAAAGGCAAGTGGCAAGCCAGTGGCGGCGAAAAATCCAAATTTGGTTTATCTGCAGCTCAAGTACTAAAAGTGCTCAATGAGTTAAAGCGCGTCGATAAGATGGAATCATTGCAACTTATCCATTTCCACTTAGGTTCGCAAATTGCCAATATTCGCGATATTCGCCAAGGTGTGAGTGAAGCCGCACGTTTTTATTGTGAATTACGTGAAATGGGCGCCTTGATTGATACTTTCGATGTCGGTGGTGGTTTAGCCGTAGATTATGATGGTACCCGAAGCCAAAGTAATAACTCGATGAATTACGGCTTAGCTGAGTACGCTAACAATATCGTTAATGTGTTAACCGATATTTGTAATGAATACGACCAACCTATGCCACGAATTATTTCAGAATCAGGTCGCCATTTAACCGCGCATCATGCCGTGTTAATTACTGATGTGATTGGCACCGAGTCATACTATCCTGAAGAGATCCATCCGCCTGAAGAGAGTGCGCCGCAGTTACTGCACAACATGTGGATGTCATGGACGGATATGAGTGAGCGCCCAGATAGCCGCGCCATTATCGAAATTTATCATGATACGCAAAGTGATATTGCTGAAGCGCATTCATTATTCTCAATGGGTCAATTGACCTTAATGCAGCGCGCTTGGGCTGAGCAAACCAATTTACGTGTTTGTCATGCACTTAAAAGCTTATTAAGTAATAATAACCGTTTCCATCGCCCTATTATTGATGAGTTGAATGAAAAATTAGCAGATAAGTTCTTTGTTAACTTTTCATTATTTCAATCAATTCCAGATGCTTGGGGGATTGATCAGGTGTTCCCAATATTGCCGTTAAGCGGTTTAGATAAGCCACCTGAAAGACGCGCGGTCATGCTTGATATTACCTGTGATTCAGACGGTATTGTTGATCAATATGTTGATGGCCAAGGCATTGAAACGACGTTACCTGTGCCTGCATGGTCAGCTGAAAGTCCATATTTGATTGGCTTTTTCATGGTCGGTGCTTATCAAGAAATTTTAGGTGATATGCATAACTTATTTGGTGATACCAATTCTGCGGTTGTGCGTGTAGAAGACAATGGCTTACCTAATATTGAGTCTGTGTTGGCTGGCGATACCGTTGCTGATGTGCTGCGTTATGTCAATCTTGATGCAGTTGCATTTATGCGTACCTATGAAGAGCTTGTGAATCAGCATATTGCTGAAGATGAAAGAGCATCAATTTTGGAAGAGTTACAGTTAGGTCTAAAAGGTTATACCTATTTAGAAGATTTCTCGTAAAAGTGTTTTTGCGGCGCGGATAATGCGCGCCGCTGTTTTAGGTTTAATTTATGTTTTTTGAAGGTTCAGAAAAGAAAATTGAAGTCATCATTGCTGACTCCAATGTTAGATTACGGCATTTGGGCCAGCCTTTTTGGGCTGGTATCGTTGCTTGTGCCAATGCTGAAATTTTATCTTCAGTGAGTAATGATTATTGCGACGCCTACTTGCTTAGCGAGTCGAGCTTATTTGTTTGGGATGATCGCTTTGTGATGCTAACGTGCGGCACGACAACCCTTGCTGATGCGGTTATGTCATTTATCGACCACGTTGGGGAGCAAGCAATTGCTTTTGCCAGTTACCAGCGTAAAAACGAGTATTTGTCGCATTTACAATCAAGTTCATTTAAAGAAGATTTGACTAAAATTCGTCAAACAGTAACCGGAAATGCCTATCGCATTGGTCACTTAGACTCGCATCATCATTATTTGTTCAGTACTAAAAAGCCATTTATTGCGCCAACAACTGACGTCACTAATGAACTATTGATGTATCACATTAATGGCGCTGCAGCGAATTATTTACGTGGCGTAGATCAGTCTGCACTGGGTATTCGTGACTTGCTTGAATTGTCGGTGCTATTTCCTGATTTTATTATTGATGACTTTTTATTTGAGCCTTTTGGTTATTCCATCAATGGCATCAAAGATGAGTCCTATTTCACCATTCATATCACCCCGCAAGAAAAAAGCTCCTATGTGAGCTTTGAAACGAATCTCAATCTTGCAGATTATCCTGTTGATGTTTATGGCAAGTTATTGGGCATTCTCAACCCTGGTAGCTGGGATGTGATTGGCTTTAACTCCCCGAGAAATACTCAGGGGTTCCCTGAACATCTATGTTTAGGAAGTTGCTCATTAGCTACTGAGCAAGGCTATACCATTGATTTCAGTCATTATCAGCAGCTTTGTCATGAAGTGTTGATCCCAGAATATTTGTAGTTATTGGCTTAAGCCATTACGGAGATTTTTATGAGCACTTTTGCTGAAAAAGCAGATTACTCTTTGTATTCAAATGCATTTGGCTACTTACGTCAGCCATTAGATTTTAAACCCACTGAAACAGATGCCGATGTGGTGGTTATTGGTTTGCCTTTCGATATGGCCACCACGGGTCGCTCTGGTGGCCGCATGGGCCCTGAAGCCATTCGCCGTGCATCAGTCAACCTTGCGTGGGAAGAAACTCGTTGGCCATGGGATTTCAGCTTAAGCGAAACCATCAATATTGTTGATGCTGGCGACTTAGTGTTTGATTGTGGCGATCAAGAAGATTTCACCAGCCGTTTAGAAGCGTTTGCCACCCGTATTCTTGATGCAGATAAAGCACTACTCAGTTTTGGTGGCGATCACTTTGTGACTTTACCACTGCTGCGTGCTCATCATAAAAAGTACGGC
Organism: Shewanella sp. 5_MG-2023; assembly: GCF_030547465.1. Taxonomy (NCBI): domain Bacteria; kingdom Pseudomonadati; phylum Pseudomonadota; class Gammaproteobacteria; order Alteromonadales; family Shewanellaceae; genus Shewanella; species Shewanella sp. 5_MG-2023. Next base: position 66,009 of record NZ_JAUORC010000015.1, on the reverse strand, counting down.
AAAATGGCTTTGCTGCATTTTGATGCACATACCGATACATATAGCCAAGGCAGTAAATACGACCATGGCACTATGTTTTATCATGCGCCTAATGAAGGTTTAATTGCGCCTGAAAATTCAATTCAGATTGGTATTCGTACTGAATTTAATGCCGCCGATCATCTATTTAAAGTGATTGATGCTGCACAGGCCAATGATTTAACTGCTGAACAAATTGTCGAACAAATTAAAGCGAGAGTGGGCGATATGCCGCTTTATGTGACCTTTGATATTGATTGTTTAGATCCTGCTTACGCGCCAGGTACTGGTACGCCAGTTTGTGGTGGCTTAACCAGTGATAAAGCGATGAAGATCATCCGCGGCTTACGTGGCATGAACATAGTTGGTATGGACGTAGTTGAAGTAGCACCAGCCTATGATTCTGCTGATATTACCGCTTTAGCTGGGGCAACCTTAGGGCTGGAAATGCTCCACGTTTGGGCTGCAGGCAAAGGTTTAGTAAAAAAATAGTCGCAAATTAGTCTTAAATTAACGACTAAACACTTAAAATGCTCCTTTATAAAACCAACGTTCATCGTTGGTTTTTTTTATCGGAAATGAATTGTTTTTCAATGCTGATAATATTTGTCAATATTGTCATGATCATATATCAGTGTTCGTGAGTATAATGGCAACATATACAAAGACAGTTGCATCTAACGAGGTTTAGCAAAGATATGAATGATTTAACAGATATCCGCCGTGAATATACTCAAGGTGGTTTAAGGCGCAATGATCTCCCTGCTAATCCAATGACGTTATTTGAAACTTGGATTGAGCAAGCCAAAGACGCGCAATTAACCGATCCAACCGCTATGTGCGTAGCCACTGTTGATGAGCATGGGCAACCTTTCCAACGAATTGTGCTATTAAAAAAGTTTGATGATGATGGCTTTGTTTTCTTCACCAATCTAGAAAGCCGTAAAGCCACTCAATTGGCTCACAATGCCAAAATCAGTTTGTTGTTCCCATGGCATCCATTAGAGCGCCAAGTCGCCGTCACTGGCGTGGCAGAGCCGTTATCCATGCTTGAAGTGACTAAGTACTTTATGAGCCGCCCTAAAGACAGTCAAATAGCTGCATGGGTGTCAAAACAGTCCAGTAAAATTAGCGCAAGACAAGCCCTTGAAGGTAAATTTAATGAGATGAAGAATAAATTTGCCAAAGGTGAAGTGCCGTTGCCAAAGTTTTGGGGCGGTTACCGCGTAAAAGCTGACAGTATTGAGTTTTGGCAAGGTGGCGAGCGCCGCTTGCATGACCGTTTTATTTATCAAAAACAAGATAGCGATTGGCTTATCGATAGACTTGCGCCTTGATAAACGGCTTAAATTGCGTGCAAGTTTGATGTGTACTGATAAAAATTGACGAGAAAATGAATGTGTAAAACAATTTGGGTTGATGCCGACGCCTGTCCTAATCCGGTTAAAGAAATGCTATTTCGCGCCGCCGACCGCAAAAAAGTGCCATTGATATTAGTGGCCAATCAACTGATCCGCGTGCCAGCATCGGCTAATATTTCTGTGGTCAGAGTCAGCTCAGGTTTTGATGAAGCTGATAATTACATTGTTAAGCAATTAAATAGTGGTGATTTAGTTATTACCGGTGATATTCCGTTAGCGGCAGATGCCATTGAAAAAGGCGCCGTGGTGTTTAATCCCCGCGGTGATATCTATACCGTTGATAACATAAAACAACGTTTGACCATGAGAGATTTTATGGAAGAGCTAAGAAGCAGCGGCGTGCATACTGCAGGGCCCAATAGTTTTTCACAAGCCGATAAACACGCTTTTGGGCAAGCATTAGATAAATGGTTGAGTCGCTTGTAAAAATTTCTTGAGTCGTTGTATAGAGCAAGGTTTTACCCTTACCGGAATCATGGTGATAATAATAGCGTTCCAGCCAGTTAAGAAAATTTAATCTATAATTTAACTGTTTTTATTCACAAAAAGGATTAATGATGAAAAAATGGATCGCAGTATTACCATTAGTATTACTCAGCACCTCAGTGTTGGCCGCAGATTGGCAAGTGAAACAAGCGCATTCAAAAGTGAGCTTCATTTCAATTAAACAAGCCGATGTTGCTGAAGTACATGATTTTAAACAAGTCAGTGGTAATTTGACCTCAGCAGGGGCCTTTAACTTAACGATTGATTTGGTCAGTGTTGATACCAGTATTGAAATACGTGATGAACGCATGCAGGCCATGTTATTTGAAGTGGCTAAATATCCGCAACTACAGTTAAGTTCGATGGTTAATCCACAACTCGTGGCTGATTTGAGTGTTGGCTCAACGTTAGTGGCCCAAATTGATGGCACAATTGAGTTACATGGTAAAACCAAGAAACAATCATTTGATGTGTTGATCGCTAAATTATCAGACACAAAAATGGTAGTGACCAGTATGTCTCCTGTCATTGTGCAAGCGGCAGATTTTGGTTTAACTGACGGGGTGAATAAGTTGCGCGAAATCGCTGGCCTTGGCAGTATAAGCTTAGCGGTACCCGTGTCGTTTGTATTAACGTTATCGCAATAAAACGAATTGTGGCTTTTGTGTGAATCACATACAAAAGCCACCTCATTAAGGTAAGTAATGGTCACAGATAAAGACGGTTATATTCATCTAATTCAATATTTAACTGAACATTTAGGCCTATTTGAAAAGTCTGAAGCCAGCAGCATTAACAATCAAACGGTTTTAGAATTATTTGAAGATCAGTTATCAGCCCAAATCATCATGGTATGTGGTCAAAACCCCAAGCTTTCATTTGAACAAAGAAATGACATCATTCGAGAAATTGATGCCATTGTTTATGATCTTGAAGAAATTCTCGCCAGTGTCGCTAAGCATAATGCTACGGCGGAGCAGAGTATTTTTATCACTGAGTTCTCAGGGCTTATTAAGAACTTATTCGATAAAGAAATCGAGCAACTTCTCAGATAAACCTATTTTTAACGTCATTATTTTAATTATTTATATTCATTATTAGGAACCTGCATGTTTAAATCTCTTGTTGGTGCAATGCTATTCATTTGTATGTCTTTTTCATCAGTGGCGGCTGAAAAACAAGTGTTGGGGCAAACTGAAATGATGTCAGTGAGCCAAGGCGGCATTGTATTTGAGGCTCGTATGGATACTGGAGCGGTAAACTCTTCATTGCATGCACTTAATATAAAGGTGTTAGGCGGCAGTGCAAAGAAAATGAAGGATAATGTTGGTAAAACCGTTTCGTTTACCACAGAAAACGAAAAGGGTCAGCAGCAGCAAGTTAGTGCCAAAATTGTTGGTACTTCGACCGTCAGTAACTCCCAAGGCACTGAAACCCGCTACGCGGTTAAGTTACCTATAACATTCGGTGACAGCACCCGTACGGTAAAAGTTAATCTTCGTAATCGTGCCTCCATGGATTATAAATTACTCATAGGTCGCAATTGGTTAAAAGGTAAATATGTGGTTGATGTTTCAGAGCAAAAACTAATTGGCCCTACTGCAGACATTAGCATTGTAGAGTCAGGGTTAATATTTGATACCCGCATTGATACCGGCGCCGTTGAGAATTCATTACACGCTACTAACCTGCATATTATTGGTGAAGACAAAAGCAACATGGAGAACAATGTCGGTAAAGATGTCACTTTTACCACCATGAACGAGAAGGGTGAAAAAGCACAGGTCACAGCTCGAATTCATAGCACTTCCTTAATCCGTAATGCACAAGGCAGTGAAATCCGTTATATGGTGACCTTGACGCTAGGTGAACCTGGCCAAGAGTTCAAAGTTGATGTTAATTTACGTGATCGCAGTAAAATGACCTATAAATTGCTTATTGGACGTAATTGGCTGCAAGGCCACTATATTGTCGATGTGGACATGTAAGCCTGTTTACAGATTCAATACCGTTCAGTTGAGCGGTTTTTTTTGTCGATATTATTTAAACGATTAGCGTTAAGTTGTTATTTTTACATCAGCATTTAGTGTAACGCTTGTATCTATCATAAACTTCAAACTTAACCCTTGCCCCCCCCAAAAAAAGGCCAGCATGTCTGAATTTATTGCACCGCCGTGTTCAGAACACATCACTATTTTGTATCAAGATGAGCATTTATTACTGATAAATAAGCCTAGCGGTTTACTGAGTTTATCGGGTAAGAACCCGCTTAATAAAGACTCTGTTCATTACCGTTTAGTGCAGGACTTTCCCACTGCGACATTAGTCCATCGACTCGATTTTGGTACCTCAGGGATCATGCTGGTGGCGTTAAATAAAACCATTAATGGCTTACTGACCAAACAATTTCAAAATAAAACTGTGAGTAAAACCTACAGTGCGATTTTGTTCGGCCATGTTTTTGGGCTGCAGCAACATGATAAAGAAATTGGCTATATTGATGCGCCAATTGCTAAAGATGTTGATAATTTTCCGTTTATGAAGATTTGCCATGAAAAGGGCAAACCATCACAGAGTCAATTTGAAGTGATAGAGCGGTTAGAGATAGAGTCAGTTCATTTACAAGAAGCGATACCAATAACTAAAGTGAAATTTGTGCCTATTACCGGTAGAACACATCAGTTACGGCTGCACAGTCACTATGTTAAGCATCCTATTTTGGGCTGTGATTTATATAAAAATGCCACTTCAGAGGCGCTTGCAGAAGAAGTCTTTGGCCCACGACTATTATTACATGCCCAAAGGCTGCGTTTTCAGCACCCAGTAACTCATGAAATGATTGATATGGTGTGTGAAGCACCGTTTTAGCATTCCAGTAAAATTCAGATATGAAAAAGCCAGCAGTTAAGCTGGCTTTGTTTACAAATTAAAACTGCTGAACAGGCTTTAAAGCACACCGCGTTTCATTTGATCACGCTCAATTGATTCAAATAGCGCTTTAAAGTTACCTTCACCAAAGCCTAGGTTGTTCTTACGCTGAATAATTTCAATGAAGATTGGCCCAAACAGGTTTTTAGTGAAAATTTGTAATAGGTAACCATCGTCATCACCATCAACTAAAATTTGGTGATGCTTGATGCGATCTCTATCTTCAGTGACTTGTGGTAGCTTGTCAAAAATAGTGTCGTAATACTCAGGAATAATATCCAGCGTTTTAATTGCGGTACCTTCCATTGCATCTAAAGAGCCAACAATATCACGGCTTCTAAAGGCTAAATGCTGAACCCCTGGGCCATTATATTCACCTAAATATTCATCAATTTGGTTCTTGTCATTGCCTTTACCTTCATTAATCGGAATACAGAAGCTGCCATCAGGTGAACGCAGGGCGTAAGATACAAGCGCAGTTTGTGAACCACTAATATCAAAATAACGCACTTCAGTGAAACCAAAAATATCTTTATAAAAGTTGGCCCATTTTTCCATGGTGCCTTTATAAACATTGTTGGTCAGGTGATCGACTTCCATAAAGCCTTTTTCTTCTACAATAATAGGTTCAGCTAAATCTTCAAAATCATTAGCATAAATATTATTGTCAGTGCCAAATACATCGATGAAGTAAATTAAGCTATCACCAATACCGTAAATAGCAGGGTAAGGCATATCTTTAGCCGTATCATCAGCCGGTTTTGCGCCGCGCGCTACAGCTTCAGTGTAAGCAAATTGTGCATCTTCAACACGCCAGCCCATAGAACAAATAGCGGGGCCATGAGACTTAGCAAATTCAGCTGAGAAGCCTTGCTTAGATTTGTTCAATAAGAAGTTGATATCGTTTTGTTGGTAGTAAACGATATCGCTATGTTTAGCTTGTTTAAGCATTGAAAAACCAAAGTCGACAAACACTTGATGCATAAAATCAGTATCAGGACTGGCAAATTCAGTAAATTCAATACCTAGTAGTCCAAGTGGGTTTGTTTCGCTAGCCATGGTGTTTTCCTTAATAATTATCTTTATTTTTCATCACTCTGTGGTGATGTGTAATAGGGATGCTGTTGGTGATTAATCTTCAATCCAAGAGCGGTTGTAATCATCACTCATGCAGTTTTTGACATGGGTGGTTACATTAAGTGGCGCAAAGGTATCAACCATTACGGCATATTCGTAAGTTTCGGTTTTGCCGATAGAGGCTTCGGTGCGCCCAGGTTGTGGCCCATGTGGCACGCCTTTTTGATGCAAGGTCATGTAACCTGCTTCAATACCTGTGCGGCTCATAAAGTCACCGTCAACGTAATACAGCACTTCGTCGCTATCGATGTTGTTGTGGTAATAAGGTGCTGGAATTGATTCTGGGTGGAAGTCATAGGGACGCGGTACAAAGTTACATATCACAAAATTGTTAGCCGTAAACACGATATGGTCAGAAGGCGGTAAATGAATTTTTCCTACTTTAGGTGCATATTCGGTGATATTAAATGCCCAAGGATAGACGCAGCCATCCCAGCCCACTAAATCAAATGGATGCCACTCTAAGGTGGTGAGTTGATACTTATCGCCAAACTTGCTGACTAAAGGAAACTCACCTTTTTCAACGGTAGCATCAGTAAGTTCAGGGGTGCGAATATCACGTTCACAATATGGCGCTGACTCCAGCATTTGCCCATAGTCATTTCTAAAATGTTTGGGTACTTCAACCATTGAGTTTGATTCAATAACGAATAAGCGTACATTACTGTAATCATTAAACTTGAGCTGGTAAGTCGTGCCTCTCGGAATGATTAAGTAATCCCATTGCTTAACTTGAAGTTGACCATATTCACTTAACAGCGTTCCTTCACCTTGGTGGACAAAGACCACTTCATCAGCATAGGCATTACGGTAAAACTCAGCCGTATCTTCAGTGACTTTGGCTGTGTACATGGCCACATCACTGTTATAAAAAATCTTGTTACGGGCACTGAAAAAGTTGCCGCTGCAATCAGCTTGGCGCGAATCGAGTTTGTAGTTTTGGATTAACGAGTCTTGCCACTCGTCGCCGTGCTCAAGAGCATAGGGAGCCACCGCTAATGCCTTAGTCGGCATATTATGGTGATATTTATTGGAGTAAATATTGGCAAAGCCGTGAGTAGAAAACAGTTCTTCACGGTAAAGCTCGCCAGAGTCTTTTTTAAAAGCGATATGGCGTTTAGAAGGTATTTGTCCTTGTTGAACATAAACCGGCATCGTAACTCCTCAACTCTTATTCGTTTGGTTGTCGTTATTGAGCTTCATTAATCTGCTTTGTTAATGTTTTTCTAGCGCAGCGTTAATAAACTATTTGTGATCTAGTTAACAATTTAGTTGCTAGGATGGACAAAAAAAAGAATAATAAACCACTTAACTTAATCTAATTTTTAGATGGTTAATAAAAGTTTACATAAGTGTCACGACTGCAGAACACTTAAAGGCAGAATAGGGACATGGAGGCTTAAATGAAAATCGATGTAGAAGCATTTAATGTGCTACAAGTACTTGTTGAAGAAGGAAGTTTTGCTAAAGCCTCTGAGCGGCTACACAAAGCGCAATCAGCAGTAAGTTATCAAGTAAAAAAACTCGAGCAACACCTAGGGGTGACTTTATTTAATCGGTCTCAATATCGGGCTGAATTAACCCCAGAAGGCAAAGTGATTTTGGCTGAAGGCCAACGGTTACTGCAACATTTAGCCAATATTGAACATTTAGCCAGTCGTTTTAGCGAAGGTTGGGAGCCAAAGCTTGAATTGGTGATTGACGGCGCGCTGCCAATGGAGCCTATCATGACAGCGTTAAAGCGCATGTCTGAGCATAATATTCCTACCAAGATACAACTTAACATGGAATTTTTAGGCGGCGTTCAACATCGTTTTGAGCGAGATAAAGCCGATTTAATGCTGGTTAAGGATTACCTTGCAGGGCCTTATTTTTCTGCCCAACAACTGCCACCAGTGACCAGTTTATTGGTTTGCTCATCGCAGCATCCTCTTGCTGAGTTATCCGGTGTTACCCTGACTGATCTGCAGCAACATGTAGAATTAACCATTGAAGACTCATCGCCGCAAAAACTACACCGAGACGAGTTACAGTTTGGCGGCGACAAAGTGTTTTACTTATCAGGCTTTATTATGAAGAAAAATGCCTTACTAAAAGGGCTAGGTTTTGGCTGGATGCCGGAGTTTCTTATTAATGATGAGCTTACGGGCAAGAATTTAGCCATAGTAGATTTTGTTGGTGGCCATAGATTTAGATTTACCCCGCAGTTAGTATCGACCCTAGAAAGGCCACTTGGGCGGGCGGGCCGATTATTTACTGAGTTAATTTCAGAAGAATTTGCAACTTTTAATCAATCAACTAATGATCAAAAAATTAGTCATTCGGCCATTGGTTAGTTATGGATTGCATAAGTATTATCGTTTTACTGTTAAGGATTTAAATGAAGTATTGGTTAATGAAATCGGAACCTGATGAGTTCAGCATTGACGATTTAGCAGCATGTTTACCACAGTCAGAACCCTGGCAAGGGATACGTAATTATCAGGCGAGAAACTTTTTACGGGATGAGGTAAAAACAGGAGATTTAGTGCTGTTTTACCATTCCAGCTGTAAAGTTCCCGCTGTTGTGGGGATTGCCGAGGTGACCTCAGATGCGGTGACTGATTTAAGCGCCTTTGATAATCAAAGCCCTTATTTTGATCCTAAATCAGATAAACAAAAACCGAGATGGGTTGCAGTAGATATTCGTTTTATTCAAAAGTTAACCCGCATTATTACCTTGGCGCAGTTAAAAGCAGATCCAAAACTTGCTGACATGGTATTAGTAAGTAAAGGCGCTAGGTTGAGTGTTCAACCAGTGACAGAAGAAGAGTTCAACTATATCGTTGCCTTATAAATGCTTTATAAATGCCTTAAACATAAAAAAGGAGTGCTAATAAATTAGCGCTCCTTTTTTAACATTCAATAGTAACAGCAATTAAAATTGGTTTAGATTAATAGCTTTCTTTTGCCACTATGGTTTGTCCAATCGGCGTGAGGCTCAATAAAGCCAGCTTCACATGTTGTATAGCAAACGGAATACCAATGATAGTGATAAAACAAGCTAGAGCATGGGTGAGGTGACCGATGGCCAACCAAATACCGAAAAATAAAAACCAGATTACATTACCTATCATCCCTAATGGACCGGTACCAAAGTCTTCTGTGCCTGATAGGTGTTTACGATTTACATTTTCTTGGCCGAATGGCCAAAATGCCATTTCACCAATGACGAAACAGGCTCGGCCAAAGGGGATACCGATAATACTAATAAAACATAAGAGCCCAGCTAGCCACCAAGCTAAGCCCATTATAAAGCCGCCCATGATGAACCAAGCGATATTAAAAACTAATCTTAATACTGACATCTAAAATCCCTTACTTGTTGTAATCACGTACTATTTTTAATCGTGCTTTGTACAGTTTGTTAGTCGAACTATGCACTATTGAAGCGAAATCTGTGCCACATTATTTATATTTTTTATCTTGCTGAATTTAAACGATAATTTTATAAGGTATATTGTCTCTTAAACTCTCAGCATAAATAGGTTAGTTAAAAACAACATTTTTTAGTTAAAATAATAACTCTACTCATTGATGTTGAGATAAACATGTTTGCCACCACACCAGTACAAACCATTCGATTTGCAGAGCAGGCGATATTTGTAAAACGCGATGATTTACTCCACCCGGATTTCAGTGGTAACAAAGCGCGAAAATTTCAATATTTTCTCGAGCAAGATTTCCCTCTAGTAAAAAAACTGGTTGGCTATGGCTCAGCGCAAGCAAATTCGCTGCACTCTTTAGCTGCCTTAGCCAAAATGCGCGGCTGGCAACTTGATTATTATGTTGACCATATAGCTGGCTATCTTAAGCAAAACCCCCAAGGAAACTATAAAGCGGCCTTAGACAACGGCGCCAACATCATTGAAAAGCCAGCGGGTATTGAGCTGAACCTAGAGACTTATGTACAACAAGATATTCAAGCGCCGTTTGAATCGAACAAACAGCTTGTCGTTAAGAGTACGGTGTTTGTTCCCGAAGGCGGGCGTTGTGAATATGCTCAGCTAGGGCTTGATCAACTAGGGCGAGAGATTATTGAATGGCTTAAACAAAATAATATGAAAAAGTTAGAGCTATTTCTTCCTTCAGGTACAGGTACCACGGCACTTTACTTACAACGTTTTTTTGTCGAATTCAGTAAAACAGCCAGCAGATCAGACCTCTCGCTGCCCAGTGTAACGGTATTAACCTGCAGCTGTGTTGGCGGTGATGAATATCTCACTAAGCAGTTTTATCAATTAACCGATAATACTGACTATCATCCAAGGATCATCTCTAATGGTAAAAAGTATCATTTTGGTAAGTTGAACCGTCAGTGTTATGACATGTGGCAACACGTCAATAAGCAAGGTATTGAATTTGAATTGTTGTATGACCCAGTTGGTTTCATCATGCTGGAGCATTATCTAAATACTGCAAACCTAAGCGGCGATGACTTAAACAAAGGTGCTGCTGTTCCTGTGATGTATTTACATCAAGGGGGCTTGCTGGGTAATCCAAGCATGTTAGCGCGCTACAAAAGGAAATATCAACAGCAAGGATGATAGCGGGTTTATATCTAGGCTAGATAAGCATTCATTAGAGACAATATTGAAAATTGATTTGAATTATGACGTTGGAGAGTTGCTTAGAGAAGGATTTGAAAAGTGCTCTTGGGTGAGGGTAACTTCATGTTGCTCAGTTCTAATAAACGTCCGGTAAGGTGTGAGAGGAAATACCGAGAAGCGATGTCTATTGAGTAACTGAGCAAATGAATAACGCAAGCGTTAAAAGTCTTACTTGTTAGCCGTAAGTAACCATTTCATAAATGTTAACGCTTCAGTGCGCTTAGAAAAAGTTGTTTTAGTTTTACCTTGGCTATCGGTAAAAGCTATTGAGTTTTTATTTGATGATATTGAATTAACAGGGAAATTAACTGTAATTTCATGACCATTTATGTTGTATGACATGTGCCACACTCCTTTTTAATTTTCACCTTTTTGGTGAATAAGTAATAACAATATTTATCCTTAAGCAGTTGTGTTGCGTAAGTTTAGATTTATGTGCTTAAGTTCACTGTGCTTATTACACTTACAAGTAGGCTGGTTTGATCAATTTTATTTTTAATCGCCAATTTACTTGCTGTAGTTAGTTGAACATAGGCATATGACAAACAAATGACAGAGAACAACTTAGCAAATGACTTGTAGTGTGGGTTTACTGCATGTAGTGAGTGACTAACAGAAGGGTAAACAAATAATTACAAGAAAACTTAAATACACAGAGGATATTAGTTATATATTTTTTATATAGCAATACATTTTTTACAATTCAGGACAATTAATGGATAAAAGGTGAACTTAATCGCCCTTTATCTGAATATTTATCCAACAAAAGCAGCAACACACTGTACTTTGTGGCGACTTATCCTCAGTTAGGGTAAATAATCTAGCTAAGTCGACGATAAGCATAACTGTTATAAAAACCGCAAAAAAAGAGTGCTTTGTGTCATTAAAGCACTCTTTTATCTTTAAAATCAGAGTCAGTGTTAAGCCGTTGATTAATAAATCAGTTCGCCTATTGGGTTGAGTAGCTTACTGATCCCTTTAGTAAAATATAAAGGCGCATCAACAACGGTATAACATAAACACCCCTCAACTGTTTTAGGGCTGTGCTCATGGTCACTATTAAGTAACAAAAAGTCACCTGCGCTGTAGGTGTTGTATTCATCGCTGAATTCGCCTGCTAACAACAAGGTCAACTCTTGGCCTTTATGGGTGTGCTGTGGGATTTCGCCGTTTTTATCAATATGCAGTAAACTCGCTCTTGCTTGTTTCTCGCCGGTGTCGAGTCTTAACCGACTGACTTTACCTATACCTTGCCAATGGTTTTCTACTTGCTGGCGAAATGCAGCCGGTAAATTGTATTGCTGACCTTTGACCTTGACTGCGACCTTGGTTTGCTTTGGCGATACATCAACGGCATCATCCATTTGCATCATAGTGTTAAGCATGGCTTCAAGCTCTGCATCCATAGCTTCATTTATGCTTGAATCTAGTGATGCTGTGGGTTGCGCATTTAAGCTGTTTTCAGCAGCAAACAAAGTTAGTTGCTCAATTTTATCGGCGCAATGACGACACAGTTCACAATGGGCTGACACGGCCAATGATAGAGACAAAGGCAGTTCTCCTTTGGCATGGAGAGACAGTAATTGCTCATCGGGGTGATAATTAATCATAATGTTTCTCCATGAAGCCTTTTAACTTCTCTAATCCTAATCTGAGTCTTGATTTAACCGTGCCAATGGGCACTTTCAATTTATCTGCCAGTTCTTGCTGAGTGAGCTCTTGCATGTAAATGCCTTGCACCACCTGTTTTTGCAGCGGCGGTAGTGACTCAACGTGTTTAAGCAAGGTGGCAGACAATTTGAAGTCATTTTCAGTTTCATCGCTGCCATCAGAATCGAATAGAGACCAAATATCGTCACCAAACGCATCTTCACGGTTATGTTGCACTTTACGCAACATGTCAAAGCACTGATTACGCATGACTGTGAACACCCAAGTGCTTACTGCAGCTTTATCAACATTATAAAGATGGGCTTTAGTCCATACTCGGGTCATGGTTTCTTGAACTAAGTCCATGGCTAAGCCTTGTTGGCTCAAACGTTGGATCCCAAAAGAACGTATTTTGGGCGAAAAATGAGCAAACAGCTTAGCAAAAGCAGCTTTATCTCTATGATTTGCAACACGTAGCATTAAGCCTGCAAGCATCTGGGCTTCGACATCATTTTTATCGGTTGATTTCATGGCAGTATCTATTGCTTTTGTATTTTTAGATAACATACCTTTATCATAACGACTTTGAACCGTTTGTGATTGAAAATTTTGCATTTATTTTCACTCGCATCGTCAGTGTTAAGAGAGCTTTAGTCACATATATTGCATTAATCTGTTTTATATAGCAGGTTAAAAGCTGACTAAATCCGAAAGTTACTTGTTGATACGCAAAAGGATGAAAGATGGTTCAAAAAAGGCTTAAAAATGTGCAACTTTTTTATCATTTATTACTAAGAGTTAAAAATTTGAGTGGTTTGCTTTGAGTTAAAGTCGCTAACCACCTGATTTTGAATGCGTTAAGATTACTTAATAATGCTGGTGATCAAGGCTTGGGTCATTTCGTGATTATGACTATTAATGCACTGGTACTTTTCCTCTGGGCTAATGGGCATTATCTCTAACCAGCGCTGACAGACCCATGACAAATTATTAAAGTCGTCATCTTTATAGTGAGATAATTGTTGTGGGTACTGCTGTAAAATCTCTTGTAAGGTTTTCTTTAAAAAATGTTGTTTGGGCTTTATATCTGTTTGCGGCCAATCGGGGATTAAACTGACATCACCTCTTTTTAAACCATCAGCTTCAGTATCGAACTGATTGATTTTAAACCGCTGTTTACCTTCGATACTAATACCTAATAGTCCATCGTCTAGCGTTTCAAAATCGATAATATGAACCCAAGTTCCTAAAGGCATGAGTTGGTTGTCACTGGTTAGCATGCATAAGCCAAAACCTTCACCTGATTTAAGTGATTCAGTCACTAAACGTTTATATCTTGGTTCAAAAATGCGCAATTGCGTGAAGCCTTGAGGTAACAAGCAAATGGATAATGGGAACAGAGGCAATTTCATAACAGCACCTTTATTACTAACTTAATGATGAATGTAGTATTCATGTTTTCAATAGTTTATACGGTGATATTGAGGGTAATGATCACTATTGTTTTACCCAAATTAATTGCTGAGTATCAATGCCTAATGCGGTCATTTTTTCTGTGAATCTGAGTTTATGCTCGGCAGAGATGTTAGGTGTGCGCGATAAAATCCACGCATAATCATTGTTTGGACCTATCACTAACGAACTTATATAGTTTCCGTTGTTATCTTCCATCAAATCATGGATTTGATAGGCACCATAAAACGGCCCAAAAAAAGAGACTTTTAAACGGCCAATATTGTCCGTTTCAATGAAGTAGGCTTTACCCTCTGCTTCACTCCAACGTGCTTTTTCGTCTGAATAACCTCGATTGATGACCACAACTTTATCGTCATCAACAGAATAGTTGGCTGTGACTTTTGAAAGGCCTCTTTCAAATGAATGGTCAAGTCTGGCGATTTCATACCAGCTACCGAGGTAATTGTTGAGTTTAAAGTTTTCAACCACAGTCACTTTATTATCGAGCATAGTGCAAGCGCTTGTTCCGCTAACTAGCAAGGCACACAAGGCGATGCTTTTTATGTTGTTATAAACCTTGGTCGATGTCATTTGTTGTGATCCCTATAGTTTTATCTTGAGTTGAATTTGCACTAATTACTCATGTTACGTACGATGCTGCCGATAAGATCTATATTAAAATTTATTAGGTTAATATCTGTTCTAAATGATGTTTTACAGCCAATCTTATTTAGTCAATGTCGCTGTTGTATCCGCTAAAAATTTTTTAATGGCTAGTAGAACCAAGGTCGAGTTAACGAGAAATAATAATGAAAAAAATGCTGGATTCAGTCGATCAACGTACTAAATTAGTCGGTGAGAACCGTTTAGAGTTACTGTTGTTCAAAATTAGTGCCACCCAATTATTTGCTATTAACGTGTTCAAAGTCAAAGAGGTCGTTAAGCTTCCGCCTTTAAGCGCATTACCTGGCAGTAACCCAAACATTAGTGGTGTTGCCAACATTCGTGGTATGTCTATTCCAGTGATTAATTTGCGCGGTGCTATTGGCTTTAGCCCTATGCCAGTCTCAGATGACTGTAATTTGATTATTACTGAGTATAACCGCAGTGTGCAGGGCTTTTTAGTTGGCAAGGTAGAGCATATTGTCAATATGACCTGGGGCGATATTATGCCGCCGCCAAAGTCTGCTGGGGCTAATAACTATTTAACGGCTATCACTAAACTGCAAGATAATGATGTACAAAGATTGGTCTCTATTATTGATGTCGAAAAGGTGCTAGCTGAGATCATTGATTACGACATTACCTTATCAGAAGGCGTACTTGATCAACAATTAGTGGCGCACATGCCGGGCCGAAAAGTATTAATTGTTGATGACTCCGCCACGGCTAGAAAACAAGTACGCGACACCCTCAGTCAACTGGGGATTAAAATCATAGAGGCCTCTGATGGTTTGCAAGCATTGAATATGCTTAAAGGTTGGGCAGCAGAAGGTAAAAGCGTTGCCGATGAGTTATTGATGATGATTACCGATGCAGAAATGCCTGAAATGGACGGCTATAAACTCACAGCTGAAGTGCGCGCCGATGAGCGCATGGCGTCACTGTATATCACCCTTAATACCTCGTTAAGTGGCAGCTTTAATAATGCTATGGTTGAAAAAGTGGGCTGTGACAAGTTTATTTCTAAATTCCAGCCAGACTTATTGGTTGATGCGGTGCAGCAGCGCTTAAAGATGATCCTTGACTAAGTGTATCTTCAGAGCGATGCGGTTGTTAGCGCTCGCTCTGTTGTGGCTTACTGTTTTAGTCGCTCAAATTTAAGTAAACTCTTCTTGAACCTGTTCGATAAGCAGCTTTTGATGCTCTTTGGTAATGCCAATGTTCATTCGACATAACCTTACCGCATAAGAAAACTTGTCTTTGCCGACAATATTGAGTATTTCACATAACAGCGATTTGTTGAGCGCTAAGGTGTCACAATAGTGATTAATTGCCTTATTTAGGCTATTAAACTGTAAACCATCAAACTCAAATACCGCGCTATAACCTTGTTCAATATCAATGCCATTGAGCACCAAGGGCCAACCTTTTGCATTAATGCGGCCTTTGGCAATGTTGTACATCATCCATGCACTTTCTTTAAAGCCAGATAATATTCGACAATCAAAACCTGACTCAGCCAACTCTTCTTCGGTCCAATTAATGCCAATGGCGAGATCTTTATGATAAATCTGCATTAAGTCATCTTTTACTGCGTCTCTGCAATCCCAAATAGAAGTCAGTAAATTCTTTTTAGCTAACCTTGCACACTCACTGCATACTGGCAGTGTTAATGAAGGGTGCGGGGTTGATGCTTTAGCATAATAACTGAACACATCGTTACTAGGCTCGGCGCAAAACCAGCATTGATGGCGAAGATCGAAAGGGATATCAATTAGGGGAGGTAAATGATTCAAAACAGGCCTTTAAGTTATAACTGGCAAGTAAATTTTTCTTATAAAAAAGCTGCTTTAGTTCGTAACGAACTGCAGCAGCTTAATTTAGCCAAGAATGTAATTATTCGGCTTCAATATCAACTAGCTCTTTAGCTAATTCAATTGGATCTACTTCTAAACATTCTTCGTTTGCAACCCAATCAAGACCGATTAATACACCGTCTTCATTTAAATCGCCAACCCAAAATTCTAAAAAGTCATTCACACTGATCTCAACAGCGACATAGTCTGCCCACTCTTCAGTACAATGGCTTGCCGCCGCAGCTTGTGTTGACCATAAAGGCATCACATCAGTTTGTTCAAATTCAGAAGAGTCACAGACAACCCAACCTTCACCAGTCTCATCCGCTAAGCCCCAAAGGACTTGATGCTTTTTCACATTTTCAATAAAGCTTACAACTGCAGGGGTTAGTTCAATCATGATTAGTCTCTTAGAAATTTCAATTAACTGATGCATTATACGTTAACGCTAAACAATACAAAACACTATTAATCTTCTATCGCAAAATGAAATAAACAAATACAAATTATCACAGTTTTAGCGGTTTTTGATCTTGTTTCCTTTTGCTTGATAAGTCAGGATGTGGCTATTCATTGATTAGTCGAAGTATTCTTTTTATGGTGAGTTTCAAATTTCCGGCGTTACTAAAATCGGCTGTAGTGGTTTCTAGCTGCTTTGTTAGTCTTCAAGCAATTGCAGCGTCCGATGATTTTTCCCAGTGTGTGGATAAGCTTAAAGTTACAGCCCGCAGTGAAGGCTTATCCGAGCAAACGATAAATACCAGTGTCGCTAATCTAAAGTACATTCCTAGAGTGATTGAGCTTGATAATCAGCAGCCAGAGTTTAGCACCACCTTTGGTAATTACTTCAATAAGCGTGTGACTGATTGGCGTGTTAAAGAGGGGCGGCGTTTATTAGCCGAGCATCGAGAATTATTAAATAAGCTTACCCTTGAGTATGGGGTACCAGGCCAATATATCATTGCTTTTTGGGGGCTGGAAACCAACTTTGGTGGCTATAAGGGCAAAATGTCAGTGTTAAATTCGTTAGCGACATTAGCCTGCGATCCTCGTCGTAGTAGCTATTTTACCAATGAATTGATGCAAGCTTTAAAGCTTAAAGAAAAGTATCAATTTGATGATGCGACTATGGTGGGCTCTTGGGCTGGCGCGATGGGGCATACTCAATTTATGCCAACCAATTACGCTAAATATGCCGTTGATGGTGATGGTGACGGTAAAGTCGATTTGTGGAATAGCACTGCCGATGCCCTAACGTCTGCGGCAAACTTTTTGCAGCAACTGGGCTGGAAAGCGAATGAACGCTGGGGCAGAGAAGTATTATTGCCTGAAAATTATGATTACCAATACCTTGGCCGCAAGCACCCTAAACCGTTAACCGATTGGGCTGCATTAAACCTCAAGCAAGCCAATGGCACACCGTTGACGACTCCAGAGATGGAAGCCTCATTGTATGTCCCGTCTGGTCATACCGGGCCAGCATTCTTAGGTTACGATAACTTTGATGTCATTATGCGCTGGAATCGCTCTGAATTTTACGCCATTGCCGTGGGCCATTTAGCCGATAGGGTGAATGGTGCAGCGCCGCTGAGAGTAAGCGCGCCGGATCATGGTCTATTTAATCGCAGCGACATTAAGCTTATGCAAGCAAAATTAAATGAACTGGGTTTTGATGTTGGTAAGCCAGATGGTGTACTCGGGCGAAACTCGATTGCAGGAGTGCAGGCATTTCAGCGCAGTAAAAACTTGATTGCTGATGGCTTTCCCGATCAAAAAACCTTCGCCGCGTTAGGTATTAAGATCAGTTTATAATCCGTAGCTTCAATTAAAAAATAATGATTGCATCGCTGAGAGTTTATTCTCTGCCAGTTCGCAGGCTTAGTGCTTAAACTCAGTTCATAAGCTTAAAGAATAAGCTTAAAGAATAAGCTAAAAGCATAAGCTAAAAGCATAGCAATCGATTATCTCGGCTTTTACTGGCAGCTTAATCGGGTATTTGTTAAGCTGCGGAAACTATTGATATCGAAGTAAACTAAGGACATTCGATGAGCGCTCAAGACAATATGGTAGTTCGATTCAACTACACCCTTCGTGACGAACAAGGTGAAGTGATTGAAAGTAACGAAGGTGGTTCTCCAATCGCCTATTTACATGGCCATGACAACATGATGCCAGGTGTAGAAAATGCCATTGCTGGCAAAGATGCGGGTGAAAAGTTCACCGTTACATTACCAGCTGCTGAGACCTATGGTGAGCGTATGGAAGGTGCTGAGCAACGTGTTTCAGTAAAACACCTACAAGGCGCTAAAGTATGGAAAGTGGGCATGTCTGCTATTGTCAATACTGAAGAAGGCCAACGCCAAGTGACTATCGTTAAAATGGGTAAATTCATGGCAACGATTGACACTAATCACCCATTGGCTGGTCGTGAGTTAACCTTTGATATCGAAGTGGTTGATTTTCGTGAAGCAACAGATGAAGAAATTGCCCACGGTCATTCACACGGTGAGGGTGGTCATCAGCACTAATTTATTGCTGCATTACCCCAAATGTAATCCCAAGTGTAGTTAATATACTTGGGATTTTTGTTTGAAATAAAAGAAGCATCCGAATGATAATTGAATTTTCCCAAGGTAAATTAGTGGTCACGCCATTTGAAATCCAGTGTCGATTAAATACCAATAACATCGTCTTGACCGCAATGGTCGATGACATGAAATGTCTTAGTGACAGTTTAATGTTAATCGCAGATGCTGGCGCTGTGCGCTGGAGTTTAAAATTGGATAATGCCCAGCAATTTTATGAAGCCATCGAAATAATGGGCATTGCAGCCGAATAATCTGATTCGGCTGCGACAAGCTTCACTACAGGAACACCTAGGCTAGTGAATCTCGGTTATGGGGACTGCTATAGTCAATCTCTGGGCCAACTGGCACGATTTGGGTTGGATTAATTTGTTGGTGGCTAAAGTAGTAATGCTGCTTGATGTGCTCAAAGTTTACCGTGTCAGCAATGCCAGGCTGTTGGTATAAGTCCCTGAGGTAACCAGAAAGGCAAGGGTAGGACTCAATGGTTCTAATATTGGTTTTAAAGTGGCCTACATAAACACAATCAAAGCGAATTAAAGTGGTAAATAAACGCCAATCTGCTTCAGTTATCACATCTCCCATTAAGTAGCGTTTTGTTGCTAAGCGTTGTTCTAATTGCGCTAAGCTGGCAAACAGTGGCGTTATTGCTGCTTCATATGCTTGTTGAGTAGTAGCAAAACCACTGCGATATACACCATTATTAATGTTGTCGTAAATCATGGCATTCAGTTCATCAATATCTTGAGGTAGTGCTGCTGGATAATAGTCGTCATGGTTAGCCGTAAGATGATTAAACGCCCGATTAAACATACGAATAATGTCAGATGATTCATTACTGACTATGGTATTAGTGTGTTTATCCCATAATACGGGCACAGTGGCACGACCGTTATAATCAGCTTTGGCCATTTGGTAAATTTGATACAGGTAATCTTTATTAAACAAAGGATCGGTATTAGCGCCTTCAATGGCATTAGCAGCTGCCGACTGATTAGATCCTGCAAACTCCCAGCCGTTACTGAGCATGTGCGGCTCAACCACAGTGACATCAATCATTTGGGTTAACTGTTTAAGTTGTAGAAAAATTAAGGTTCTATGAGCCCAAGGACAAGCCAATGAAACGTATAAATGGTAACGTCCAGCTTCAGCTTTAAAGCCTGCATCACCACTTACTTCTGCACTGCCGTCTGGTGTTATCCAATGCCTAAATTGTGCATCTTCTCGGTGAAAATTGCCGCCATTTTCCTTCGTTGGGTACCATTGATCGACCCAGTGTCCATTTTGTAATAACCCCATCATTGCCACCTGATAATTTCAACTTCTATGACTGAGTTTAAGTGATAAATTTTAGCAAAAAAAGCGGATTAAATGGGCTATAACGTTCGATTAATTCGAAGCTGCTTGAGCCTAAATGTATTTACTGTTACTGAAAATATTGAATTGGAATAGCGAGTATTGGTTGCTTTAATTGCGGTGCTTTTAACAAAAGACTTACATCAATAGAGAAATATGGCTATATGGGTTTAAATATCAACCAGATACAATTTGTGTTGTTACAGCTTGAAATGTCTGACTTGTTTTGTTTTTTTTGTGCGAGTGTTTTGTTTTTGATTTTAATGTTTACCAATATGTATCTTGTTGTTATGGTTGGGTAAATTGTGGTTTTTTGTAATCAAACTGACATGAGATTTATGCAATGTTTGCTAGCATTCAGCAATGGGCTGGATAGCTCGTACATTATAAAAATTATATTGATTAAGGGTTAGATCATGAAAAACATCTTGTGCAAATGCTTAGTGGCCTCTGCTGTACTCGCGACATTGTCAGGTTGTAGTAATGACGATGATAAAAACCTAACAGCTTGTGAAGCTGCTGGTGATGCATGTACTAGCTTTACTGTTATTCATACCAATGATAATCATGGCCGTTTTTGGGAAAACAGCAATGGCGAATATGGTATGGCTGCGCGTAAAACTGTGATTGATCAAATTCGACATGAAGTAGAGCGTGCTGGCGGTGAAACCATTCTTTTATCTGGTGGTGATATTAACACTGGTGTACCTGAGTCAGACATGCAGCAAGCCATTCCTGACTTCATGGGGATGAACCTATTAGGTTATGACGCTATGGCAGTGGGTAACCATGAGTTTGACAATCCTCTAAGCACACTTGATATGCAGTCAACATTGGCTAATTTTCCAATGCTTGCAGCTAACATCTATGACAAAAATGCAGACGCGCGCTATTTTGAACCTTACCGAGTGTTTGATATTAATGGCGTAAAAATTGCGATTATCGGTTTTACCACTGTTGATACCCCCAAAATTGTTAATCCAGAAAATGTCGACAGACTGACATTTACCGATCCTCAAGACGAGCTGCCTATTGTTCTTGCTGAAATCGAAGCCAATGAAGACGTTGATATGGTGTTTGCTGTAACCCATATGGGTCATTATGCTGACGGTAATCATGGTACAGAAGCCGCTGGTGATGTGATGCTAGCTCGCTCTGTTGAGCAAGGTCAACTGCACGCGATTATAGGTGGTCATTCACAAAACCCTGTGTGTATGGAAGGGGATGAGTACGCAGATTTTGCTCCAGGTGATGACTGTAAACCTGATCAGCAAAATGGGACTTATATCATGCAAGCCCATGAATGGGGCAAGTACGTTGGACGTGCTGATTTTGAATACATGGATGGAGAGCTAACGCTGGCAGAATACTCACTCATCCCAATTAACTTAAAGCAAGAAGATGAAAGTGGCGAGTTAGTTTTCATTACTGAAGAAATTGAAAAAGACCAAACAGTATATGACACCTTATTGCCATATCAACAGCGCGGTCAAGAATTGTTAGATGTGGTGATTTCCTATACTGATGGTAAGTTTGAAGGCGATCGTGAAGTGGTACGTGTTGAGCAAACAAACCTAGGTAACCTGCTCACTACAGCTTATTCAGAATTTGTTAGCAATAACTTCAATGTCACTGCAGACTTTGGCGTAATGAATTCAGGTGGTGTCCGCGCTTCTATCGCTGAAGGTGATATTTCATATCGTGATGTGCTAACAGTGCAGCCATTTGGTAATTTTGTGTCTTATGTCACTATGACGGGTGCGGAAGTTGAAGACTATTTAGCTGCTGTGGCAGTTAAAACCGGTGGTGGTTTCCCACAATTTAACCATGTAGCTATGGATGTGAATTGTGATGCTGAAACCGTCGATATTGCTTCTCTTGGTGGCCGTAGTTTCGATTTAGAAGATGATTATACCTTCTCGTTAATCCATTTCAGTGCTGCTGGTGGTGACGATTATCCAGTTATTAATCAACATAAAAACTACATAGATACTCAATTAACCGATGCTGCTGTTTTCCGTGAGTACTTTGTGGCAAATCCTGTATTATCAGCTGCCGATTATGCGCCAGTGGAAGGTCAATTAAACTTCTACCGTAATGGCGCGTTAGTGAAAAGTTGTGCTCAATAATTTCTTTTGATTAACTAATGAGTAAGTTAAAAACGGTGTAAATTGAAAAAGGTAGCTACGGCTACCTTTTTTGTTTCAAGCTTAACGGTGCTTATGGATTGGTATAAGATAGCCGCAATTCATCATAAAGGATTTAATTATGTCGTCGGTGACAACCCTACTAGAACGTATAACAGTTGAACCAGCTACACCTGCGAAGTCATGTGTCATTTGGTTACATGGCTTAGGAGACTCGGGGGCCGGGTTTGCGCCCGTCGTGCCTGTTTTAGGTTTACCAAGTGATCATAGTATTCGATTTGTTTTTCCCCATGCACCAGAACAAGCGGTGACCATAAATGGCGGCTATATCATGCGATCTTGGTATGATATTAAAAGCATGGATTTACATGATCGAGCCGATATCAATGGGGTGTTAACCTCTGAAATCGCAGTAAAAGCGCTGATCAATGAACAAATTGAATCGGGTATTAGCGCTCAAAACATTGTGCTGGTAGGTTTTAGCCAAGGTGGCGTCATGAGTTTATTTACTGGGTTGAGGTTTGAGCAAAAACTTGCAGGCATTATGGCATTGTCATGTTATTTACCCGCAGGAGAGGCTTTACCTGAGGGCTTAAGCGAAGCTAACAGTGATACGCCGATATTACAAAACCATGGTGAGCAAGATGAAGTGGTGCCATTATTTGCTGGAAAAATGGCCCATGATGCCTTAATTAAAGCAGGCTATTCGAGCAAGTGGCTTACTTACCCTATGGCACATAGTGTTATACCTGCGCAGTTGTCCCACATTGGTCAATGGCTAACCGATAAACTCGGGAAAGCATAACTGGCACTTTAGTGTGGCTGTTTCAAATTAAGTACAATGTCACTATTAACTTGTGATAGTTAAATGCTATAAAAAACAAGAGGCTTAGCGCTGTTATGGCGCTGAGCCTTTTTTATATTCGAACAGCTCAATCATTTGGCTAAATCCCTTTTTATTATATTGGACAATCTGCGTATATTAATAAAAACTAAATCATTGTTATTTAAAGTGATAACTTAAAAATAAATCACAATATTTAGTAAACTTTTGTTAAAATACAGCTCGTTTTATGTAGTGAAACTAGTTGCAAACAAATTGCAGGCAACTTGTATTAAATTGAAGGTTTACGGATAACATAATGATAAGAAAAATTCCGAGTCTACTGGTCGTCATCGGTGTATTAACCAGTTTAACTGCGTGTGATCGAAAACCTGACTGCGAAGATAATAATTGCACTAAATTTACTGTGGTGCATACCAATGATAATCATGGTCGTTTTTGGCATAACAAAGCGGGTGAGTATGGCATGGCAGCGCGGTTTACTGTCATTGATGGTATTCGTAAAGAGGTCGCCGCAAATGGTGGGCATACCTTAGTGTTATCAGGTGGCGACATCAATACGGGTGTACCAGAATCCGACTTACAAAACGCCATCCCCGATTTTATTGGCATGAATATGATTGGTTATGATGCCATGGCGGTGGGCAATCATGAATTTGATAACCCATTGTCAGTATTGGCAGAGCAAGCAGAGTTAGCGACATTTCCAATGTTGGCTGCCAATATCTATGATAAAGAATCTAATCAACGTTATTTTGAACCTTATAAAGTGTTCAAAGTGGGTGATATTGACATTGCTGTAGTGGGGTTGACCACTAACGACACACCAAAGCTAACTAATCCATTGCATACAGAATCGTTGATTTTTACCGATCCTATCGCGGAAATGAAGCAGTTGTTACCGCAAATAAAAGCCAATGAAACTGTAGACTTAGTGTTTGCAGCTACCCATATGGGCCATTATCAGGATGCAGATTTTGGCAGTAATGCCCCTGGTGATGTCACGATGGCTAGAGCGTTAGAGGAAGGGCAGTTAGACGCCATTATCGGCGGGCACTCGCAAAATCCAGTGTGTATGGCTGGTCGCAACAGTGAATATGATAAAACCTTCACCGCGGGTGACTCTTGTCGTCCAGACAAACAAAATGGCACTTGGATTATGCAAGCCCATGAGTGGGGACGCTTTGTTGGCCGCGCTGATTTTGAATACATTAACGGTAAATTGTATTTAGTGGACTACCGATTAATTCCAATTAACTTAAAGCGAATGGCTTTTGGTAAAAAGCTTGCTTGGCCAGTAGGTGAGCATGTTGAGCGTAACCCTGAGGTTGAAGCGGCGTTATTACCTTATCAGCAAAAAGGCAGCGCAGAGCTTGATGTGATCATAGGTAAAGTAGATGGGCTATTACAAGGCGATCGCAAGGTGGTGCGTGCCCAGCAAACCAATTTAGGTAGGTTAATTGCGAA
This sequence comes from Shewanella sp. 5_MG-2023, assembly GCF_030547465.1. Lineage (NCBI taxonomy): Bacteria > Pseudomonadati > Pseudomonadota > Gammaproteobacteria > Alteromonadales > Shewanellaceae > Shewanella > Shewanella sp. 5_MG-2023. The sequence goes on along the minus strand of NZ_JAUORC010000015.1, from coordinate 41,347 downwards.
AGTACACAGTAATAAAGTGCGCGCTGACTTTGGTATCATGAACTCTGGTGGCGTCAGAGCCTCTATTCCGGCAGGAAATATTGCTTATCGTGATGTGCTCACGGTGCAACCATTTTCAAATACTATTGGTTTAGCAGAAATGTCAGGTGACAAATTAATTAGCTATTTATCAAAAGTGGCTACCAATACCCGAACTAGCGGTGCTTATGCGCAATTTTACGGTATTGATATGACTGTAAAATGTCGTGATCAAGACGTTGAAATTCATAGTATTAATGGTCAGCCTTTTGATATATCGGCAACCTATCAGTTCTCTATTCCAAGTTTTAGCGCAGCAGGTGGTGACAATTACCCTAAGATTAATATTCTTGAAGCGGGTTATGTAGATGCCATTGAGCTTTATGAATACGTTAAGAAAGAGAAAAATATTCAAATTGAGGATTATAATCCGAAAAATGAAGTGAAATTTACCCAATCTAAAAGTTCATTAGGCTGCAGTATTTATTAGTATCCATGAGTTAATGTTAGCTTCTGTTAGCATTTAAACCTAAAGGCAACCACTTGGTTGTCTTTTTATTTGAAAATTTCTATCTTTTTAAGATATTGATTATTAATGGTTATATTTAAATTAATTGGCTGAAGGAAAAATTATTTTTGCTAATTTACTTGAAAAATAAAATATCGTTCTCATATCTAGTTGTAAGTTAGGCACGCTCAATAGAGGTACTAACTAGCATTACGCCGCAAGGGTAATGACAAACAGCCAATAATGGCATTTTATTTTTCACATATTGCTTTAGACAAGGATATGACAATGCGTAAATTTAATTTAACTCCAGATTTAACTCCTCTTTATCGTAGTGCGATTGGTTTTGATCGTTTAGCTAAAATGGCTGAACACGCCGCAGTACAAAATGGTAACACCGGTTACCCTCCATACAACATCGAATTACTTGGCGAAAATCGCTACCGTATCACTATGGCGGTTGCTGGATTTAGTATGCAAGAACTTGATATCACTAGCGAAGGTGACAAGTTACTTATCAAAGGCAGTAAAGTGGCTGCAGTAAACGATGAACGTAAATACTTACATCAAGGTATCGCAGAGCGTGGATTTGAGCGCACTTTCCAGTTAGCAGACCATGTCAAGGTTGTTGGTGCTGAATTAGAAAATGGTTTATTAAATGTTGATTTAGTAAGAGAAATCCCTGAAGCGTTAAAAGCACGTAAAATTCAAATTAATTCTGCGCGCAGCGCTACCAGTAATACGATTGAAAGTTAATGCGTTACCGCCCTTTAGGTAAATAATAAAGGGCACTAGTTTCATCTCTTCCCTGATTTTTGCCCAACTAGATTCATTTTCCTAGTTGGGCTTTTTGCCTTATGACTGTTTATAAAGCCCCTCACAACAAATTGACGCCACATTATTGATCCCACATTAAAGTCACTCTCAACAAAAGCACTTCGCGATAACGTCGCTTTCAATAAAAGCACTGCTCGTAAAAGTCACAAGCCCCTATTTAAGCGCTCTATCTAAAATGACCGCACCAGCATCATTGTTACCCAGTTCATCATTAGGATTGTATATGGGGCAGTTTTTCATTGATAAACATCCACAACCAATACAGCCATCTAGAGAGTCACGTAAATTAGTCAAATAATTGATTTTTCTAGTTAACTGATTTTGCCACTTGGTCGATAGCAACGCCCAGTCTTCAGGGGTTGGGGTGCGTTCATTGGGAAGGTGGCTAAATGCCTGCTTGATATCCTGCAAGCTTATTCCCATGGTTTGGGCGGCTTTTATCACGGATATCCGCCTGATCACATCTCGGCGATAGCGGCGCTGATTGCCTTGATTGCGCAAACTGGTGATCAAGCCTTTTGATTCATAAAAATGCAGGCTTGAGACTTTTATGCCGCAACGCTTGGCCACTTGCCCGACTGTTAAATCCATTTCATCAAGCATCAAAATATTCCTATTACAGTAAAAATAATACTTTACCTCAACCAAGGTTGAGGTTTTATAGTGGCACTATATTACAACAAGTTGATTTAAAAATCGTTGCAATGCAGGAGGCAAAATGACGTATTTAATTTTTAAAACTGAACAAGTGAATACATTCAGTCATCGAACAACAACTCCGGTTACCACAGTAATCAAACCCTCTAAGGAAGTGGTCACTGAGCAAGCTTATGATGCTTCAGATGACCCAAGCCGCTCCCCAAGTGGCGCTAAGAATCATGATTTGTCAGCAGAAAACGCAATCACAGCGGTTATTGAACTAAGCCGAACCCTATTCAATCAAGTGATGATTAATAAGTAATGTCAGCTTTTTAAAACAAGGAATATGATTATGCGATTAGAGCATTTAAATTTAGTAGTACAAAATTTAGACGCTAGCTTAGCGTTTTATCGGGCAGCTTTTCCCCATTGGCAAGTTCGCGGCGGTGGTGAAGGTGAGTGGCATGGGGTGCAGCGTAAATGGCTGCACTTTGGTGATGAATATAATTACTTATCGCTTAACGATGGCGGTAAAGGAAAAATGCGTCCCAATGAAGGTTATGATTTAGGCTTAGCCCATTTTGCTTATGTGGTGTCAGATCTTAAAAGTTTAATGGCAAGAATGGAGCAAGCTGGTTTTGAAATAGCGATTAAAGGCCGTGAAGATACTTACTCTGACAGTGTTTATTATCTAGACCCTGATGGCATTGAGGTAGAGTTTGTCCAGTATTTAACGGATATTCCCAGTGAACGAAATCGTTATGTTTAAATTTCATTGGCGCTTATAAATAGTATAAGCAACAGTAAAAACGAACAGTATTAGTTGGAGATTTATCTTAAGTCGGAGTCAGTATGCATCTTAATCAAGTTACCTTAACGGTTAATAATATGACTAAAGCCTGTGAGTTTTATTTAACTCTCGGTTTTACTCAAATCGTTAATACTGCCCATTACGCTCGTTTTATGTGTCCTGATGGTGAGGCCAGTTTTTCATTAACCTTAGATGAGCTGCAATTGAATATGAGTGATAACCGAACCGTTATCTATTTTGAACATGAGCAACTAGATGAATGGGTTAATCAGCTGATTAAAAAAGGCATCGAATTTGAAACTTTGCCCACAGATCAAGACTATTTATGGCGTGAAGCAAGGCTGTTTGATCCTGCAGGTAATAAGATAAAGCTGTATTGGGCAGGAGAGAATCGATTAAATCCACCGTGGCGAGTGACTATTCGTGATAAATAACCATTCACAATTAACCATTAACCATTAACCATTAACCATTAACCATTAACCATTAACCATTAACCATTAACCATTAACTACAGATACTCATACTGAGGTAATCAGCATTAAAAAAGCGCCGCTATTAAATTAGCGGCGCTTTAAACAATATTGACCAAGTGTGGCTTTTAACCTAGCTGCTATAAAAATATCAGCCTATTTACCCCAAGGGTTTACAGCGCCAGTGCCATTGGGCACTGATCTGCTGGTGTTATTTTTACTAGGCTTGCGAGAGTCTGAGCTTCTATTCTCGCCGCGGTCACTAGTTTTATATGGGCTTTTAGCTGCGCTTTCTTTGTTAAAGCGTTTGGCTTTATTTTTATCGTAATGATTATTCTTTGGCTTATCTGACTTGCCACGAGAAAGCGTTGGCTTGTCATCAGTTTTCGCTTTTGGCACTTTGGCGTTCTTTGGCACAAAATCTAAGATTGAAATCGGTACTTCTTTACGCGTAGTAAAGCCTTCAACTTCTTTACGGACAATTAAGTGACCCAAACGGCGCTCAATTGCGCAGAGATTTTTAAAGTCATCTTTTGACACCAATGACACTGCAATACCAGACGCCCCAGCACGGCCAGTACGACCAATGCGATGCACATAATCATCAGCAGGGTATGGTAAGTCGTAGTTAATGACGATAGGTAAGTCATCAATATCAATACCACGAGAAGCAACACCAGTGGCAATAAGATAGGTGATTTTTCCATCTTTAAAATCTTTAAGTAATTGCTCACGTATCGGCTGGCTACGACCACTATGAAAAGACTCTGCAATAATGCCGCGCTTTTCTAATTGAGTCACCAGCTTTGCTGCACCGTGTTTAGTTTCGATAAAGATCAGCGCTTGTTTCCAATCGTTGTCTTTAATCAACTGGCTTAGTAATGCTGACTTCTTTTCTTTATCAACGGTAACTAACCATTGATCAATTTTTGGCGCTGCGTCAGCATCTTCAACCACTGAAATTTGCACTGGGTTACGCATGGCTGATTTAGCCAGAGCGCGAACTTGGTTAGACAAAGTGGCTGAAAACAACATGTTTTGACGTTCATCAGGCAACAATTCGATGATGCGGTTAATGTCTTCAATAAAGCCCATATCCAGCATTCTATCGGCTTCATCAAGCACTAACACTTCAAGCTCGTCAAAGTTAACGGCACGTTGAGTATACATATCCAGCAAACGGCCAGGCGTTGCCACCAGGATATCAATGCCTTCAATGAGCTTTTGCTTTTGGGCATTACTGTCAACGCCGCCATACATGACCATTGAATTTATTGATAAGTTCTGGCTGTATTTTTTTATGTTTTGCTCAACCTGAATCACCAGTTCACGGGTAGGTGCTAATACCAGTGCTTTGACGCGTTTGCCACGTACTTTATGGGGGGCTTTAAAGCGTTCGATAATAGGCAGTACAAAGCTGGCTGTTTTACCGGTGCCGGTTTGCGCCGCGGCAATGATATTTTTACCCGATAAAGCAACAGGTATAGCCTTAGATTGAATGGGAGTCGGCTTGGTATAACCTAAAGAACTAAGTGCACTGATTATTGGATCGCTTAATCCCAGCTTCGAAAATGGCATGTGTAATCTCGGGTAAAGTAAAATGATAATTAACAACACTGTCAGCAATGATTAATGTTTGGTTTAGCGTTAATCATGGCGCAGTGGTAAAGAATAGCTGGTTAGTATAACAGAGTGAGCAAAATATAGGGTAGGGCTGTTTTCGCTTTAAGCGTAAAGCTAACAAGGTGAATCAATATGATCTGTCGGCAGTCAATAAAGTTTTGACGCAGCAGTTCTTGCCTGTATGGCCTATGTTGATTTGAATCCAATTCGCGCGCAAATGGCTGCAACACCTGAAACTTCAGATTACACTAGTATTCAACGACGCATAAATTCAGCGATTAAAGGTGAGCAACCCAAAGAGTTACTGGCATTTGTAGGAAATGAACGTTTAGTGTAGTGACAAGGTGAATTTGGCCACTCATTTGTAGTTGAACTCACTTAGCATAGAAATTTTAATCCTAAATTCACCAATTAGATTTAGAGATCTAACTCGGAAATGTCCAGAGGTGAGTTACAAAATGATCAAACGATATTGTTTTCAATTGACAATAACTTCACTTCAGCTAGTGAAAACGATCAAATTTCATCAAGTCGAAGTTCAATAAATAAGCAACCCCCTGCCATTTCTGATCAAACATTATTGCTCTCAAACATGAACAGTGAATCAATTAGCCTCAAAAACAGGTTATCTCAGGAGGGGTCAATAATGAGCATAATAAAGGGAGCTAATCAGCTCCCTTTATTGTGACACTTTTTTAAGCATAGACTTGTTACTAGCCATGCAAAAAGTGAACTGCTATGCTTTCATGACTTTCTCGCCACGGGCAAGACCTACAACGCCTGAGCGAGAAACTTCAATTACCTTTGTGACTTCAGCAAGCGCGCTGATGAAGGCATCTATTTTTTCGCTGGTACCGGCCATTTGAATGGTATACAAGCTGGCGGTGACATCCACTATTTGACCACGGAAGATATCAGCAGTGCGTTTGACTTCTTCACGCATCTCTCCTTGGGCTTTAACTTTGACCAATGCCAGTTCTCGCTCAATATGGGCATTTTCAGTTATGTTAGAGACTTTTAAAATATCAATTAACTTATGAAGTTGCTTTTCAATTTGTTCGTGAACATCAGCTTCAGCATTCACCGTAATATTAAGGCGTGACAGGGTGGTGTCTTCTGTTGGCGCAACGGTTAAGCTTTCGATGTTGTAGCCACGCTGAGAAAACAGTCCAACCACACGAGACAATGCCCCTGGTTGGTTTTCTAATAATACAGAAATAATACGACGCATTAGCTTCTCTCCGTTTTACTTAACCACATATCTTTCATTGCTTCTCCACGGATCAACATTGGATAAACATGCTCTGTTTCATCAACGCTAATATCAACAAAGACTAACTTGTCTTTCATTGCCAATGCTTCAGCTAACTTTGACTCTAATTCGTTAGGATCACTAATCGTCATGCCAACATGGCCATAAGCTTCAGCGATTTTGGCAAAATTAGGCACTGAATCCATATAAGAGTGTGAATGACGACCTGAATAAATCATGTCTTGCCATTGCTTAACCATACCTAAGAAACGGTTATTCAAATTAATGATTTTTACTGGGGTGTCATATTGCAGCGCAGTTGAAAGTTCTTGAATATTCATTTGGATTGAACCATCACCCGTAACACACACTACGGTTTCATCTGGCATCGCCATTTTTACGCCCATGGCAGCAGGTAAACCAAAGCCCATGGTGCCAAGCCCGCCTGAGTTAATCCAACGGCGTGGCTTATCAAATGGATAGTAAAGCGCGGCAAACATTTGGTGCTGACCCACATCAGAGGTGACGTAGGCATCGCCATTGGTTAATTTATGCAGTGTTTCGATCACTTGCTGTGGCTTTATGCGATTACTTGATTTGTCATAGGCTAAACAATCTTTTTCGCGCCATTGATTAATCTCAACCCACCAAGCATCAAGCGCTTCGCTGTCGTTGGTTTTTTCGGTGTCATCAAGTAAAGCTAACATGCTATCGAGGATATTTTCAGCAGAGCCAACAATCGGTATATCCACTCGTATGGTTTTAGAAATAGATGCCGGATCAATATCGATATGCAAAATGGTGGCATTAGGGCAATATTTTTCTACATTATTGGTGGTACGGTCATCAAAACGCACCCCAATACCAAAAATTAAGTCACAGTTGTGCATCGCCATATTAGCTTCATACAAACCGTGCATGCCTAACATACCTAAGCATTGTGGGTGAGTGCCAGGGAATGCGCCTAAGCCCATTAAGGTATTAATGACTGGAATATTGAGCTTTTCAGCTAGGCGAATAATTTGTTGGTCGCAACCTGAAATAATAGCGCCGCCGCCCACATATAACACCGGTTTTTTAGCCGATAACAGCGCTTGTAATCCACGGCGTATCTGACCTTTGTGGCCTGCGGTTGTCGGATTGTAAGAGCGCATATTAACGCTTTCAGGGTAAATGTATTCGTGCAGGACTTCAGGGTTTAAGCAATCTTTTGGTAAATCAACTACGACAGGGCCAGGTCTACCGGTTGCTGCAATATAAAAAGCTTTTTTGATGATTTCGGGGATTTCACGGGGATCTTTAACTAAAAAGCTATGTTTGACAATAGGGCGTGAGATCCCAATCATGTCACATTCTTGGAAAGCATCATTACCAATCAAATTACTCGGAACTTGGCCTGATAAAACCACTAAAGGAATAGAGTCCATGTAGGCGGTAGCAATACCGGTAATGGCGTTAGTAGCACCAGGACCAGAGGTTACCAGTACGACACCCACATCACCGGTGGCGCGGGCATAACCATCAGCCATATGCACAGCTGCTTGTTCATGTCTTACTAGGATATGTTCTACGCCAGAATCTTTGTGCAGCGCATCGTAGATGTCGAGTACTGAGCCACCTGGGTAGCCGAAAATGTGTTTTACGCCTTCATCGATTAACGAGCGCACTATCATGCTGGCGCCGGATAATTTTTCCATTGCTAAATCCTCTTAAGTTACCGTTATGGTAAACAGTATCTTGCTACAACGACGGTAATCGTTCTAAAAATAAGCCCGAACGGTAATTCGAACTCGCTTATCTACGCAGTAGAAAACCGCCTCAGATAATTTGACTAAATATGTATCTTGCTGATTTCCAAGATACCTTCATCATATTTATTTTTGAGCACGATACAAGTGTCTTGTTGAAATAAAGTAATTTAGGTGAAAGTATTTCATGATTGTTTAAGATAAATGACAATTAGGCGTTTTAAATTAATTAAAAAGCGTGAAAACTGCAGAAACTTGAATTAAACCGAGTATATTACGCTTGCTTGTATCGTGTTGTTTTTCGGACAGGTATTTGCTGAGTTTAAGGTGATTTGATTAAAAATGTTTAAATAGGAAATGTATGGACCCATCTGTTGTCATGTTGATGCTATCGGCCGCACTATTTTGCGCTACCATGACGGGTACGCCAGGGCCTAATAATGTGCTATTGGCTAACTCTGGAGCTAATTTTGGTGTTAAACAAACCGTACCGCATATGATTGGGATCCGTTTAGGCCAAACCAGTTTGCATGTGGCTATGTTATTGGGGTTAGGGTCTTTATTTGAGTCATGGCCGCTACTGCATCAGATGTTAAAATATGCATCCATTGGCTATTTGATCTATCTCGCGGTCAAAATAGCCACGCAACATGGACGCAATCAAGCCAGCGAAAGGGCTAAGCCGATAACCTTAGTTGAAGCGGCCTTTTTCCAATGGATAAACCCTAAAACATGGATGGCTTCAATTAGCTTATTAAGCGCATTTACTATTAGTGGTGATTTATATTGGACAACGGCAATTGGTGGGGTGCTGGTATTCAATATTGTAGGGCTACCAATGTCATTGCTTTGGGTACTGATAGGCTCTTCTATCAGTCAGAAGTTAAACACACCTATTCGTCAGCGAAATTTTAATTGGTTGATGGCGGCGATGTTACTAAGCACATTACCTATGGTGTTAGTGTGAATTTAAACGGCTCTTTATGAGCCGTTTTATTACAAGTTCAAGCCGCTAGATGATTAGTTTCTTGGCTGGGTACGTTGAAACAATAAACAACCCATTACCAGCATTACTGATAACAACATCATCGCCGAAAATGGCACCGCGGTGCCAGTATAAAAGAAAGCCAATAAAGGGCCAGCTAATGAGCCAAAGCCAAATCTCAGAGTGCCAATTACAGCCGTTGCAGTACCGGTTTCTTGTTTAAATTTCATCAACACAATGGCATCGGCATTAACTGACATCACTCCTAAACAGCCCATTAATGGGATCAGCATGGCGACAGTAAAGTGGTAACTCAAGCCTAAAAGATTCACCAGCAACAAACCTGCGGCTGCTAAGGTGGCAAACACGGTTGCAGCAAACAGCATTCTGTTTGAGCCAAAACGCCCGACAATTCGAGAGTTTAAAATGTTCGCCAACATCAGAGCGCCGACATTAGTACTGAATAATATTGAAAATAAGGTTTTATCTAAATCAAAGACTTCCATATAAATGAAAGGCGAAGCTGTTAAATAACAGAAAAACGCAAAGGAAGTCAGTACTCCGCAACTAATATTGAGTTTCACACCTTGGCGGCTCAGCACGGTTTTATAGGCGTTTAAAAAAGACTTATTACTGCGGGCATCTTTTGCTTTGTCGCTGGGCATTTTTAATTTAAAAATAACCAACAAAAGCAAAAATATAGCATAACAACTTTGGCTTAAAAAGATTAACGGCCATTCACCCACTTCTAAAATTAAACTGCCTACACTGGGCGCAAGTAACGGCGCTAACATCATTATTAAGCTGACGTAAGACATTCCTTTGGCAGTATTGTCACCATAAACTTCCTTAATATAACCAGGTACCACAACCGTGGCAGCTGCGCCAATAAATGCTTGGGCAAAACGCAGCGCTAAAAATAACTCAATATTAGCGGTGATAGAAATAAAGAAACTGATTAAGGTAAACCCACTTAAGCCAAAAATGACCAAGGGCCTACGGCCAAAGCGATCAGCAAGCGGGCCAAAAGTGAGCATCCCTAGCGCGTAGCCCGCAAGGTAAATACTTAACGATTGCTGCACTGTGGTGACATGGGTTGAATAGCTGTCAGCAATGGCAGACATTGCTGGTAAATACATATCGATGGCTAATGGGGTTATGGCCACAATCGCAGCCAGCATAGGGATAAGCATGGCAAGGTTTGGGGAGTTCTGCGTCGAGGTCACAGAAGGAGAGTTAGAAGACATGCTGACAAAAACCTCATTGGATAGACATAAAATAGGATCACATCGAAGAATTTTATAGGAAAGAGAGTACGAAATTCTGGCAAAATTTTACCATGAAAAAGGTGATCAGCATCGAAAAATATCAGGAATTAAGTGTATTTTAATCTTTACTAAATCAGACTGTTGAGGCTTAACATTAAAGTAACATTGTTGTCGTCTTAGTGTCATCGAACTTGAGTAGCTTAGCGCCCAACTTTGCAACAATTACTTAATAGAGACTAAAGCATGAAAACGAAAATTTTTCCGTTAACCACACTTTTGCCGTTAACCACAGTAATGTCAATGATGCTGCTAGCAGGCTGTAATGGTGATGATGGTCTTAATGGCGTTCAAGGTGTTGATGGTACGAATGGTTTAAGCTCGTTAATCTCAATCACTGAATTAACTGCTGGTAATAGCCAGTGTCCTTTTGGTGGTCAACAGATCGACACGGGGATTGATGTAAACATAAATGGTGTTTTAGACACAGATGAAGTGCTTACTGGCCAAACTCAAATACTATGTGCTGAAGCTCAAGGTCAATTGCAGTTAGGGCTAATCGGTCGTTATGAATCAGGAATTTATGGCCAAAGCGCAGCAGAAATTGTTGACTTTCATCAGGTTAGCAACAGCGTATATGTAGTTAATGCACAAAGTGGCATGTTAGATGTCCTTGACTTATCTTCGTTAGCAAGGGTTAGTTCCGATGACATAACTGCGATTACTTTAAACAACCTCACTAAAACCTTAAGTGTAAACGTTGCTGAAGATGCTGAAATTAATGATTTAGGCAGCGTCAACAGTGTCAGTATTTATGGCGACTTATTAGCCGCTGCAGTTGAAAGAGCTGATAGTGCCGGCAATGCGACCCAAGGCAAGGGTATCGTTGCATTTTATCAATTATCAGCCACTGCAGAGCCTGAATTTATTAAGGCCGTAGAAGTAGGGGCATTACCGGATAATGTGGTTTTTACCCATGATGGTGCCAAACTGGTTATAGCAAATGAAGGTGAGCCAAACTCTGATTATAGCGTTGACCCAGAAGGTACTATTGCGTTGATAGAGATTACCGATGGTCTGCCAGCAGATACTGCTACTTTGATTGATTTTAATGAATTTAATCTAGGTGAAGCTCGCCATAATGAGCTTAGTAATATGATTAAGATTAATGGACCAAACGCTTCAGTTTCACAAGATCTTGAGCCTGAGTATATTGCAGTGTCCAAAGATAATCAGTTTGCTTATGTCAGCTTACAAGAAAACAATGCTATCGCAGTGATTAACTTAGAGAATAATACCGTCGAAGCCATTAATGCTTTAGGCCTTAAAGATTACGGTAAAGCAGGTAATGAGCTTGATGCCAGCGACAAAGATGATGCCATTAATATCGTTAATTATGCTGGTGTCTATGGGATGTATCAGCCTGACACTATCGCCAGTTTTCAATGGCATGGACAAGACTTTATTGTCACAGCCAATGAAGGTGATGCTCGTGATTATGATGGTTTTTCTGAAGAAGCCCGCGCCGATGATTTGATTTTAGACTCAAGCCACCCGCAAATATTAGCCGCCCAAGATAAAACTCAATTAGGCCGATTAAAGGTTACCACTAGCATGGGTGATGATGATAATGACGGCGATTTTGATAAAATTGTATCTTATGGTGGCCGCTCATTTTCTATCTGGAGTCATGCTGGTCAATTAGTCTTTGATAGTGGTAATGACTTTGAGAGGATTACCGCAGCAGTGCTAGGTGAAAACTTCAACAATCATAATGAAGAAAGCAAAGGCGATAGTCGCAGTGATGATAAAGGTCCTGAGCCTGAAGCGCTAGCGATAGGTAGAATCGGTGATAAAAATTATGCTTTCATCGGCTTAGAGCGTACATCTGGGATAATGATTTACGATATTACTAATCCTTTTGACGTCAGTTTTATTGACTATGTGGTGAACCGTGATTTTGATATCGACTTTGAAATAGACGGCGAAACCATGAGTGGGCAACCTGAGCTTGTGGGTGATTTAGGCCCAGAAGGGATGAAATTTATTCTAGCTGAGGATAGCCCTACAGGTTTGCCATTATTAATTATTGGCAATGAAGTAAGCGGCAGCACCAGTGTTTATCAAATAAGTTTTAATTAGCACAAAATAAGCTAAATCCATCGTTACACTCGAGCAGCAATCTTGACTCAGAACACTTACTCCAAAGACCAATATCAATTGATATTGGTCTTTTTGGTTTTTTGGTTCGTATGAGACAAGACATTATTGTTGTTTTTAATAGCAAAAAGGTGATTTTATTCTGATCTAGATCATGTATTCTGTCATTGTTTGATCAAGTTAACTATTTATCTAGGAGCACTCAATGGCATACGCAGACAGTCATACTTTTTTAATGGGTGAACATGTCATTTTAGAGCCGTTAACACTCGAGCATGTGCCAGCGCTAAGTCTTGCAGCTGCTGATGGCAACTTATGGGAGCTTTGGTATACCTCGGTTCCACATGCCAATGATATGAAAGCTTATGTTGAAAAAGCCATAGCCCAAGAACAACTTGGCGAAGCATTGGCTTTTGCCGTGCGGGACAAAACCTCAGGTGAGGTGATCGGTAGCACCCGTATCTGCCAATGGGATCAACCTAATCGTCGCTTAGAAATTGGCTACACTTGGTATGCAAAACGTGCCCAGCGCACCGGTGTTAACACCGAAACCAAATTGTTATTACTCGATTATGCGTTTTCAACCTTGGATGTCATGGCGGTGGAATTTCGCACCCATTGGCACAATCAAGCATCAAGGCAGGCAATTACGCGTCTTGGGGCTAAGCAAGATGGGGTGTTAAGAAACCATAAACTTTTGAAAGATGGCACAGTCAGAGACACAGTTGTTTACTCCATTATTGATTCAGAATGGCCAACGGTTAAGCAGCATTTAAAGCATCGTTTAGCTCATTACCAACAACAATTTAGCAATAGCATTGCGCACTCAGAAATTAATTACTAAGAAAGGATACAGTATGTTTAAAAAAGGATATCAGTTCGCCGCTGCGATCACGTTAGTTGCCACTAGCTTAAGCGTACAGGCGCAAGATAAAGCTGAAGCCGCATTTACTAATGAATTAGTCCAATGTGCCGCATATTATCAAATTAGCTCTAGCATGATTATGGGTATGAATGCGCCGCAGATGAAACCGGTTGGTGAAAGATTGAAAACATCAGCAGTTGAAGCTGAAAAATTAGCCGCGGGCTACTTAAGTGCCGAAAAGGCGGCTAAAGCGGTCACAGAAGCGAAAAACCAGCAGCTTGCCAGTTTACAAGGCCAAAGCGGCTTAGGTCCGTTAATGAATAAATACAAAGAAGTGTGTAAAAAAGCGGTGTTAGACCCTAAGGCGCGTCTCGATTACTGGGCAATGGTCACTATGTAATTTTAAGTTTGCGGCGCGCCAAGGTATTTTAAACCAAGGCGCGTTAGTTTTGTTAAAGTCTGAGCTAGTACATATAATGCAATTATCCCTCATGCAGTTAATTCTCATACCAAGCTCCAAGCCATAATCGATCGACTGAAATCGGTATTTAGTCATTTATTTTTGAGTCCATTTCCCTTTAGCTGTTTGGATAAAATGACTTTTTCTGGCTGCGGCAATGGCTTTTTGCGCGGCTCTTGCAGCGACATCTTCAGTGGATAATTTATTCTTTTTGGCAATTTTTTGATAATGTAGCTTTCGCTTACTATTTACCTCAGTTATTAATGTTTTTGCGTCGTTATCATTGACCACCAAACCAAGATAACCATTAGTTTGCTCACCAACTAATCCTTGGTCTTTAGCTTGTTGCAATGTCAACGCAGCTACATTTGAACTCAGTGTTAACCCTAGAAGTAACGTTAAAACTAAAGCCATGATTTTTGTGTTCATTATTGCTTCCTTATTGATTAAAACAGCTCATCATCTTCTAAAAGAATATCGAGCTCTTTATCGATTTTTATAATGATTTCATGCTCAATTTTTACATTAAGATTAATGACAATAGGCTTATCTGGTGGCTCAATTTTAACGGTTGGGGTACAGGCGCCTATCAGCAGTACTGATGCGGCAATAAGAAATAATCGGTAAATCGACTGAGTGTTCACAAAGGTGTCCTTTTACTTCACGGAACGTTCAATATCATTTTGCAGTTGGTTACCAATCTGCGTGCTTTTGTATAATTGAAATAGGTTCTCTTCATGAGAGTAGTTCAAATGAATAGGTCGTTCAATATCTTTGCTTTGTCCTTTTACTTGAACGGCTAATTGGGCATCGCCATTTTGTTGCATATCAAGTGTGCTTATTAGCTCGGAATACTGCAAGTGTTCTAATGCTTGCGCCACTATCTCTAAATGAGGTTGGCTTGCGTTCACTTGCTCAAGTGCTGGGTTATTAGAGACTTTGATTAAGCCGCCAGGGGCTCGGGCGGCTAAATGGCCTCCGGCAATATTAATTTTTCCATCAACTAAAGTCGCGGGTAAGACTCCGTCAAAGATCCCATCGGCATATACGCCTACTTGAGGCTGTGCTGCCAGTAAGGTTTGTAAACTAATGCCGTTAAGCATCAAATAGCCTTCTGACTTATCGTGTAATTTTAAAAAAAACTCAGGTATTAAAAACTCGCCATCCAGTAAATTGCCCCGTGCTGTTAAGTTGACGTCTGTATCACTTAAACCTGTGATTTCTTGTAACCAGTTCTTGGCAGGTATTTGCTCATTTTTACCTAATGAAATATCGGCTTTGAGATTGAGTTCATCTAAGTTTATGCCGACATAGGCGTTAGCAATGTTTAGCTCAGTTTGTTGACACAATAATCGACTTTGGCTGTAGGTTTTTGTTAATAATTGTGAGCTATGGGCTTGTTGCCAGTTAAATTGGCATTGGGCATTGATACTGCCATTATCAAAAAACATTTCGTTGTACTGCGCCTCAACATCAGAGAGTGACTGAGTAAATTTCATTTCAAATAAGGATACCCCTTGGCTTTCAACAAGGGCAAAACCAGCATCCAATTTATTATGGCCTGCAATGGATAAATCACTCGGCAGCATTTGAGTTTGCGCTAACACTCCAAGCAGAGGGGCTAAATCAGAGTCAGTGTGCCACTGACCGGCTAATGATAAAGGGTTATTATTTTTAGGTAGTTGCAGTAGGTGGTAGCTCGATAGTGCTAGCTCATCAAGTTGCCAAAGCTCTTTACCTGTGAGCAGCTGGCTGTGTAACTGCAGGTTTTGTTCAAGGGTTAAGCTGTCTAATCGCAGTAGTGGATAGCGGCGCAGTTTTGATTTAGTCGGGATCAATTTATCGATGCGGATATCGTTTAATTGCCAGATTAAATCACTGCTATTGCGCTGATTTAATAATGACGTAAGTAAGCTTGGTTGGCTTTTGATGTCATTAGTTGAATTGTTACTAGCTAGATTCTTAGGCTGGTTCATACTTGAAGGTAAGAGCTTTGAGGTTAATTCATCCACGGGTAACGTCGCTGGCATAAATAACTCAATTGCTTGTTTAGCATCAACAGCAAATTGGCCTAAATGTATTTCAAGCGATTCTTTGGCGTTAATCGTATCAGTTGCCGTGCTTAGATCTTGAAGATGAAACTTATCAAATCCGAATGAGAAGTCATTGAGCTTTATTTGGCTGCCGTCAATGGTTGAACTAAGCTCGCTAGCCCCTTGTTGTTGCCAGTTAAGTCCCTCAAAGGCGATAAGTTTGTTGGCAGATATTAAGCTTAAATCACTAAGCTGTAATTGAGCGTTTTGTTTGAGGCTAACTTTGGTTGTGGGGTGATTTTGACTTAGCTGATGCTCAACAGCTAATTGGCCTGTTAAGCTTGCGCCATCAATAATTAAAGTACTGTCGACATTATCTAAGTGACTTAAATCAATTGGTTTAACTTGGTTGATATCAACATTTATTGCGCTTTTTACTTGGTAGTTTTCATTAGCAATAGCGGCGCTGTTATCAGTAAAAATGAGCTGAGTAGTAAGCAGTGGATGGGCTATTTGTGCATTGAATGAAGCTATATGTAAATCATAATGGCTATTTGAGTTTGGGCTATCGTTAGCCAGTGTGATATCCATGTAAGTCGGTGAGTTAAACGCCAAAGACCAGTCAATAGTGGCGTCACCCTTAGGTAATCCTGTATTTGTCTCGGCGCTAAGCTTAGCAACTTGAGTCAGTAATGACTGTATATTGTTCTCACTTTGGTTTTTTTCGAGATTTTGGCGATCTTCGACTTTTTGATTCACGTTGGCAACGCTATCTGCACGATTACCTTGAATATCATTTAAGTAACCGCTGAGTTTTATAAGCGCCTTTGGGCTGGTGGATTGCTGCCACGAAAACGGCGCTAAAGAAATTGATACCCGCTGATTAGCATTATGTGTATCTTGTGGCTGATAATTAACCTCGAGGCTGATGGGCATTTCAGGTTTAAAGCTAATAGTACTATTAACGTTATTGTCAGCAGTTGGCGCGATTTCAATATTGCTAATTTCGTGATGACTGCTGATTGACCCACTTGGTAAATCTAATCGTGTTTGCCCTAACCAGTTGCCATTAAATTGATAATTTGCCGCTGAAATAGGCGTTATTACAGGGGCTAAAGCTTGGGATAATAGTTGTAATCCCTGCTGTTCATCTGTATTCGTGGTGGCCGTTATTCTCTGAGTCACTGACTGTTCCAGCAATTGCAGGCTTTGGAGCACTTTATTGATATCGACATCGGAATTAAGCTGCCACTCACGTGGATTTAGGCTTAGCGCAATATCAATAAACTCTTGCTGCATAAGCAACAGCTTACCTGTCAGTATTGTTGAAGTTGAAGTAGCAAAAGATGTAGCAGCGCTTTTTTTACGACTTGTTTGATTAACTGCTATGTTTTGATTTTGACCACTGGCAGCAAGGCTTAAATTATGCGCCTCGATTAACGGCTGAGTTAAGTCTTTATCATCAGCCCAGTAAATATTTATCTTAGCCAGCTCAATGAACGGCAAATGATTGATACTCAGGCCGACATCAGCGTCAGTTGTTGCTTGGTTATCTTTACCCACAAAACGGCGCTTAAGAAATGAATAACCTAAGTTAACATCAATTCTTTCTACTGTAACAGCCTCAAAATCTTGTATTGTCAGAGCCATGTTTTTTAATGCGCCATAGCCATCGACTAATCTTAGCTCGGCATTGTGTAAGCTAATTACACTATCTTCATACTCAAGGGAGATAAATTTAAAATTGAGTTTATTAACAGTATCAAAGCTAACCGCGAGATCTTTAACCTGAATATCATAAGCCGAGGTGAGGGTGTTAAGTACTTTTAAGGCGATAGGGCGAAAATTTTGTTGCAGCACAAGCAAGCCTAATGCAATGGTAAAAAAGCATAGGATAAAGAATCGTTTAACAGTAAAAAGGCGAACTGTCATTTGGGCTGAGTAGTCTTTTAAGATATTGATTGTAAGCTAGTTTATCACAGCAGTTTACTCGCTGATATCACCCTGTTAACAACAGCAGGTTAAGCTGTGCTATTAACAGGGAAATAACTGATGCAAATTATGCTTATCGCCAGCGAATGTGGGTTGTGAGGGTATGACTTTCACCTGCTTGCAAGTGAACTTCATCTTCTAATACGTTAGCCGCTTCAAGGCAAACCATAGTGAGATAGTCATTATCATTAAAGCGAGATAAACGCTGGGACTTATCAATCCACGGATTCCATAACACCGCAGACTGGCTGTTTTCACGGCTGACTTCAATATCACCAGCTGCAGTATGCAGTACCTGGGTTTGTGCTAAACCTGTATAAACTCGGTCAGTTTCACGGTCAAATAACACGTCGTCAGACTCTTGGGCAAAAGGGCCTTTGGCAAATTCTATGTATTTGGAATCTTTAAAGCCTGAGGCTTTAAGTTGATGAATATCCTCAATAGGAAAATAACTGTGCAATGCTTGGGTAAAGTTAATTGGGTAATCAGCATTGTTTTTATTCACTATGCTGACAGTTAACGTTTCAGACAGTGAAAATAATACACTTACCTCAGTATCATGTGGCCAATACTGTTGCTGCTCGGCTGAAACTTTCAAGGTAAACACTAAATCAACAATTTGATTGCGCATTTTAACGGATGCTAAAGACCATAAACTGGTGCGGGCAAAACCATGCTGCGGGAAACCTTCAATGTCACTGGCACCAAACCATGGCCAACATATTGGAATGCCGCCGCGAATACCGTTACCCGGCTGATAATCATCAGCATCAGAGACCCATAACAAAGGCGCTTTATCTTTGGGCTGGAAAAAATCTATTTGAGCCCCTTGATGAAATATACGTGCCTGACAAAGTGGGGTATTAACTTCGACAAATTCCAAACCGTTTGGGTGTTTTTTAGTGGTAACCGAACCCATAATGCGTGTTCCTTGTTGTAGATATCGTTAGAGAAATAACTAAGCTCTAGCTTACAAAGTTTTGCGACATAACTTAAGCTATTTGGGCTTTGATTTTATGGTTTAAGTGTTCGGCAAAAGCGATAAGCAATAATGCTAATGTTGCCGAGATTAAGTATTAAGTGATGCGCTTTAATATAATCATTTAATTTAGCTGCGGCTGAAATGTAATAAGCGATTATTGGCCGGCATTGAGGTGTCGGCTTGTAAGCTTAGGCCTTGATCGCTTGCAAGTGATGTTATCCACTCTATATCTCTAATACCGCTTTGAGGGTTATTTTGCTTAAGCCACATATCAAATTGCGCATTACTGTCGCTACTAAATTGACCTTGATAATTAAACGGCCCATAAATTGCGACATTAGCATGTAAATTAAGATATTGCCCTAAGCCTTCAAAAAAGGCGACTACCATAGATTCGCTCATAATGTGAAGAGTATTGGCGCTAAATAAACCATCAATGTTTGTCGCAATTTGTGCACTTGGCCAAGCCTTGGTGACATCAAGTTCGATTGCGGCTAGTAGGTTTTCAGGGCCTTCAATGTGGATGCGGCTATTAAGCTGGGCTAAGTAATCACTTTGATCGCTAGCTTGCCAGATTAAGTGAGGTAAATGTTTAGCAAAATAAACACAATGCTGACCAGTACCACTGCCGATTTCTAATACTTGTGTTGAACTTGAAAAAACCGACTTTAACTCAGTTAAAATCGGTTTTTTATTATTTTCACAAGCTTGGGAAAACGGCAGTTGAGAGAGTTCGCTTAAGATAGGTCGACCTTTTCCATTTCTAATTGCTGCAATGCGATAACTGCTTGGGTGCGGTTTCTCACCCCGAGTTTACGAAATATTGCTGTGGCATGGGCCTTAATTGTTGCTTCAGATACACCAAAGTCATAGGCGATTTGCTTATTGAGTAAGCCTTCTGCAAACATTTGCAATACCCGATATTGCTGCGGGGTTAAGTCTGAAAGCTTACTGGCCATTTGGCTTGAAGGATCATCAGAAACGGGGAGTACTTCAGTTCCTTTAGGCAGCCAAATATCTCCTTGAAGAACGCCATCAAGGGCTTCTTTAAGGGTATCCATAGATGCCGACTTAGGAATAAAGCCTGAGCTACCGTAATGAATAGCACGACTGATGGTTTGGATATCTTCGTGAGCTGAAATCACCACCACAGGAATGTCAGGGTAATGGCCACGTAAATGTATTAGCGTAGAGTACCCATGGGATCCCGGCATTTGAAGATCAAGTAAAATGAGGTCAAGCTCACTGGCTTTATCATCAAGTATATGTTGCAGCGCTTCAGCACTGTCTGCTTCAAACCAATTGGTACCTTGAAAGGCATTACTTAACGCTTGTCTTAATGCATTTCGAAATAATGGATGGTCATCGGCAATAATTATATTTAAGTTATGTAGCTTCATGGCTTTTTAATAGTCTTGTTTGCACGTGAAGAAGATTTAATGTAACAGATAAGTAAGATAAAATTCTAGGGTTTATCAAATACAAAGCGGCAAACGAACAATTTAACTCATTATTTTAGACTTTTGTCTAATAAGCTTATGGGTTAAAGGCATGATTGTACGTAAAAACAGAAAGTAACGGAGCGAAAGAGTCATTCCGTTACTTAAACCTGCTTTTTGATAAGCAACTCGCCATTGAATAGGGTCAATCACGATTTATGATGGGCAGTTTTTTATAGCAATTTGAGTTTATGGCCACACTTGAGTTGGAGCGCGCTGCTCATCAACGGCGACGAATGTAAATACCCCGCGTATGGCATGCTCACGCTTGTCTTTATACATATCTTCAAGGAATATATTCACTTCAACTTTAATTGATGTGTTACCGACGTGGATAACGCGGGCAATTAACTCAGCTAAGCTACCTGCCGGTATCGCTTTTTTAAAATCAATGCGATCAGAACTAACAGTAACTAAAGACTTACGGCAAAAACGGGTGGCCGCAATAAAGGCGGTTTCATCCATCCACGCCAATGCATCGCCACCAAAAAGGGTGTTGTGATGGTTGGTATTGGAAGGGAAAATTGCTTTAATCACTCGCGACTCTGATTGTTCGATTCGCTTAGCGACATCTTCATGAAAACTAAGCTGTGATGTGATTTCTGTTTGACTAGTGGAGGGCATATAACGACCTAATATTATGCTTTTATGTGGCGGCTTCGCCAAGGTGGCGGGATTATACGTTTAAGCGGGAATAAAGGGTAGCTGTGCGAGGGAGTAGTAGCCTTAGATTAGCAAAGTTTAATTAATAATATGCACAAGTTTCATGAGCCTCTAACTTGTTTTAGGTTAAATCAACAAGGCCAATAACACAGGTTTTTAGTAGGCTAATACTTTAGCAATGTGGTACTAACCTGCGCTGCTGGTTTTTCTGTAATGCTTGGGGCAAATATCGTTACTATATATAAACGGTCAAATTCAGATTTCTCATTAATCTCAGTGCCGGGTTCGCCGCCCAGTAAATTCACCAGTTTAGGGGTGGTATTGCTGTGTCCAACCACTAATACCTTAGCGCCACTATTAAGCTGTAATTGGCTGGCAAATTCAGCTAACTCTCTGGGATTATAGTAACTGATTTTGAGGTATTGTGAGTTAGCTGTTGGCAGCGCTGTTTGCTCTGTGCGCTGGTATTGAGTGCTATAAACGGCATCAAGCTTAATTGCTGATAAGGTATTCGCTAAAGCAAGGGCGCGATTTTTACCTTGTTCTGTTAATTGTGGATCTTCACCAGTTTGTTTTTCACCATGGCGAACCAAAAAAATGGTGCTGGTTTTATGGGACGTTGATGCACTAGCGTTAGACATAGCAGGAGTATTATGGCTATTTACTGCGGCGTTTTTTTCATTGGCTGTGGCGAGAATTGGCGAACTTAATCCAATGAAAATTATCGATATGATGCTTAACTGAAATATAATTTTTACTGAAGGGTAGCTCATCATTTTATTATCGCTTTTCGGGGGGAGTTGTTGATTAAGTAATTAACGAGAGTCGCTTAATATTAGTCACTTAACCTTAGTCAAGTAACATGAGTCACTTTACCTTAGTAAAGTAACATGAGTCACTTAACTTTAGTAAAGTAACATGAGTCACTTAACTTTAGTCACTTAACATTAGACTAGGACAGCAATTAACGAGACTATTATTACTGTCTTAGCCTAGATAAATAACTCAAGTGGCTAGCGATGGCTGACTTTAAAGAACAGTAGAATGTCCAATAATTTATCCGATGGAAAAATCTAGTTGCAGGGTGGTTTCTGCTTCAACGGGTTTGCCATCAACAAATTTTGGCGCATAACGCCATTTCTCAAGTGCTTTTAATGCTTCTATTTCAAAGGATTTCCCACCCTTGGATTTTATCACTTTAGGATTGGTGACAAAGCCATTTTTATCAATCGTTAATGACAATTGAACTAAGCCTTCTTTTCGTTGAATCAGCTTTGATCTGGGATAATTAGGGTTAGATCTAAATAGTGGTGTTTGCTCTTGATTAGCTTCCCATGGCGTCATATTTCCAATGGCTACGCAATGCTCGGTAGCCTTGGTTGGCTCATCTTGCAAGCTGTAAATTTCAACTAATTTAGCGTGAGCACTTAACTCGAAGGGATGGTCATAATCGAGCACGCTGTACTCTTTAATGGCTTGTAAAAGTTTAGTTTCAGCTTCAGAGTATTGTTTTTCCCAAAGTAATACTGAGCCGAGCAGATAGGTAGCATCGACTCTATCTGCAGAATTAGCCGGTAAATGCTGCACGTATATCGTTTCAGCATCAATTAGAAATTGCTTAACTCTAGAAGTATAAAACTCAGTATTCACCAAGCGTTTAAATGCCAGCATCAAGGTTTTAGCATGTAATAGTGGATTGCCAGAGTCTTCACTAATATTTATTGCTTCATTGAGTAAAGATCTTGCTTGTTTGTTATTTGTAGTGGCATCGGCCAGTAAGGTGAGTGGATCAATTAATTCTATATCGTCAATGGCGTCACCATTGGTACGATAAATATCTAAGGCCAATTGGTAAAAAGTCATTGCTTGTGATTTTTGCGCGTTTTTAGTTAACGCAGTAGCTAAATTTAAGGCTAAATTAGCGCTATTAATATTATCCTCGCCAAATTTGAGCTTACCTAAATCAAACGCTAACCGGGCATATTGTAGTTCTAACACCGCATCATTATTTTCTAATGCTAAATTATAATCTTTAAATGCAGTATTAAAATCGCTGTTAGCAGCCAAAGATGTCACAGGCAAAAGTAAGCTACTAACAAGTACAGCTATGGTTTTAAGAGATGATGATGATTTCATGTAAATCCTTTTAAATAATCAATATTTTGTGCTTGATATTTTCCTTTAAGCTGGCAGTTTTTTTTACCTGAGTCAAACTTGCAAGCTGTTAGCGGCAAAAACATTGAGCTCATGGGGCAATAATTGTTTAAGGCTGTGGCGGCAAATCTATTTATAGGTAACAGGTTTTTATCGGCAATTTATGTTGCTATTCCCGCTATCTCTACAATACTTAAAGCTTAAAGCATCATATTTTTGTTTTAAAAAGGCAAGGTTGGTTGTTCCAATGAACGATTCAAGGATGAAGTATGTCACCATTTGCAGGCTTGTTAAGAGAGCTCACCGCATCAAATGAATCATTATGCATTTGGCGTAAAGTGGTATTTGACCGGATATTTACCACGTTAGCCTTCCTTTGTATTCCCGTTTACTTTACTAGTGTTTATTTGTGTATTGTTCAAGGCTTATGGCCGATGGCGATCTTTAATACAGTGGTTTATGCCACCTTATTGCTGATTATTTATAAAAACAACTTAGCAAATAGACTGCGATTCATCATTGGTTGCTTACTTGCCTATATGATTGGAACAGGCTTCTTACTGGCGATAGGCCCAAGTGGTGCCGGTTTTTTCTGGTTATTTCTTTTTCCTCCATTAACAGGGGTGTTATTAGGTCGTAATGCCAGTTATTGGGCGCAAATACTCAATGCCATGTCGTTAGTTATTGTC
Organism: Shewanella sp. 5_MG-2023; assembly: GCF_030547465.1. NCBI lineage: Bacteria > Pseudomonadati > Pseudomonadota > Gammaproteobacteria > Alteromonadales > Shewanellaceae > Shewanella > Shewanella sp. 5_MG-2023. Next base: position 17,691 of record NZ_JAUORC010000015.1, on the reverse strand, counting down.
GGTATTTGCGGTCATTATAATTGGTTGCCTTGGCCGAGTATTGAAGGCTACAACAGTATTATTTGGGCGGTTGTATGCATTAATTTTGTGGCAGCTAATGCCATTCTTACGCTTTCTGTCAGTTATTTATTAGAAAAATTATTCAGTTCGTTACAGTCAACATTAACTTCAAGAAGAGCAACTGTGATTGGTTTAGCCAAATTGGCAGAATATCGCGACAATGAAACAGGCGCTCATTTATTACGTATGCAGCACTATGCCGCGTTATTGGCAAGCCAAAGAGGGTTAGACAAAGATGCGCCTAATGAGTTAACTGGCTCATTTGTAGAAGAAATAACTCTGTCAGCTGTATTACATGATATTGGTAAAGTGGGGATTGCCGATGCTATTTTATTAAAACCGGGTCGACTAACCCCTGAAGAGTTTGAAAATATTAAAGCTCACCCAGTGATTGGCGCAGAAGTGTTAGATTCTCTAATTGAATTTGCGCCTCAATGCAGTTTTATAAAAATGGGCCGTGATATTGCTGGTGGGCATCATGAAAAGTGGGATGGCAGTGGTTACCCTAAAGGGCTAAAAGGTCTCGAGATCCCATTGTCTGCAAGAATAGTCGCGCTAGTGGATGTGTACGATGCGCTGACTTCACCACGGTGTTACAAAAAGCCCTTTAGTCATTTTGAAGCGGTAAGAGTGATAGTTGCAGGAAAGGGCAAACATTTTGATCCAAGGTTGGTTGAGAGCTTTATGAGCGTACATGAACAATTTCAGCAATTATCATTAAGCTCATTAGATGACGATCCCGCTTATACCAATGTTCCTTGTTTACAAGCAGTGGAGCCGTCGGCACAAAAAGTGAGTTAACGTCAGTACAAGTTAAAGCGATAAAAAAGCCAGTTAGGTTACCCTAACTGGCTTTTTTATAAGTTAATACTTGAGCCGTTATTTGGCTAAAAGTGCTTTACGTTCTTTAGAGGCTTGGGCTAAATCACGTAATAATTTTTCTGAGTCTTCCCAATGCAGGCAAGCATCAGTGATACTTTGACCGTATGTTAATGGCTGGCCTTCAACGACTTTCTGGTTGCCTTCAATCATAAAGCTTTCTGCCATAATCCCTGCAACCGCAGTGCTGCCAGCGCGCATTTGCGCCATGATGCTATCAGCAACTTTTAGCTGGTTTTTATGTTTTTTCTCACTATTACCATGGCTAAAATCAACCACCATACGTTGGGTTACGCCAACGGTTTCGAGCTGGGCGCGGACGATTTCAACATCTTCGGCTGAATAGTTCGGGGTTTTACCACCACGTAAAATGATATGGCCATACGGGTTACCGTGTGTACGATAAACTGCCATAGCACCATCTTTATCTGGTGAATAGAATATATGTGGTACTTGGGCGGCGCGAACAGCATCGACTGCAATATTAATGTTGCCGTCAGTACCGTTTTTAAAGCCAACAGGGCAAGATAAAGCCGACGCCATCTCACGGTGAATTTGGCTTTCAGTGGTGCGGGCACCAATAGCGCCCCAGGTAATTAAATCGGCAATATATTGACCATTGACCATATCTAAAAACTCAGTGGCAATAGGCAGTTTTAATTCAGTGATTTGCTGAAGTAAATGACGCGCCATACGTAAGCCTTTGTTTGGGCTAAAACTACCATCAAGATCAGGGTCTGAGATTAATCCTTTCCAGCCAACAATAGTACGCGGCTTTTCAAAATAAACCCGCATCACAATGCATAAGTCGTCTTTTAACTCATGGTGAAGTTTGGCTAACCGCTGGGCGTAATCTAAAGCGGCGTCGGTGTCATGTATTGAACAAGGACCAATGATGACCAATAAACGTTGATCTTCGCCAGCAATAATGGCTTCAACTTCATGACGTTGCTCAACTAAATAATCGGCAGCATCTTGCGTCAGTGGGTATTCAGATGCGAGTTGCGCAGGAGAAATAACCTTACATAAAAGGGATGTACGTAGTTCGTCTGTTTTAATAGTCATTCACTTTACCGAGCATGTTTGCGATGAATTAACATCATATTGCTCGAGATTATAACTAATTAGCAGGCGTTAGACACGGACAAATAATGCAGGTTTTTGAACTGATATCATTTTATTCACATAAGTTAGCCGAAAATGTTATGAATTTCACATTTTCGGCTTAACAGTTAAATAACCACAGCGACATTAAAATTAAAACATGTGACGCTTCAGCCCGGTAATATCGAGGATTTTAGCTGAAATCTCTTCTACAGAATGAGATGTGGTATTAACAAACGGGATCCGTTCTTTTTTATACATCATTTCTACTTCTTTCACTTCAATCCGGCATTGTCTTAGTGATGAATAGCGGCTGTTTTCCATGCGGCCTTGGCGAATTTCATGTAAACGTTGGGGATCAATGGTTAAGCCAAATAATTTGGACTTATTACGTTTTAACGCTTCAGGTAACTTGAGATTATCCATGTCATCTTCAACAAAAGGGTAGTTTGCTGCTTTAATGCCAAATTGCATAGAAAGATACAAACTCGATGGCGTTTTACCGCAACGAGAAACACCTAGCAAAATAATGTCAGCTTTATCCATATGTTTCATGGTTTGACCGTCATCATTATCTAAAGTGAAATTAATCGCATCAATACGATTATCATAAGATTCGTTAGTCGTGCTTTTACCGTGAGTTCGGTTGATCACCGGCGCAGCTTTTATACCCAGTTGTTGTTCTAATGGCGAAACAAAGGTGTTCAAAAAATCATAATCTAAACCTTCACTGGAGAAAATAATATCGCGAATGTCGGAATTTACGATGGAATGGAACACAACGGGTCTTAAGCTTGTTGTAATAAAACTATCATTGATTTGTTGTTTTACCTTTTCAGCTTTAGCAATGCTGTCAACAAATGGAATTGTAAGTGCTTCAAAATCAACTGGAAATTGGGATAGGACAGCATGGCCAAATACTTCTGCTGTGATCGCGGTCCCATCTGAGATATAGAATACTTTTGGTGTCATTTCAGCCTCTTGTAGTAATAAAATTACAAATAAAATTATACATTTACGGTTGTTGAGGGGGAGTGTAGAATGCCTCTGCCCTCGTGTGAAGGGGCCATTGAAATAAACTTGTGGAGAGATAACTGTGCAGCAATACATACTCTGGTATCAAGAATTAGGCATGGGTGATGTAAACAAGGTTGGCGGCAAGAACGCGTCACTTGGTGAAATGATCAGTAACCTGGCTAATGCCGGTGTTCAAGTACCTGGCGGATTTGCGACTACATCTCATGCATTTAATGAGTTTCTAGAGCAAAGTGGTGTTAACCAGAAAATTTTCGACATCTTGGCAACCCTTGATGTTGATGATGTAAACGAACTTGCAAAAGTTGGTGCGCAGATCAGACAATGGGTTATCGACACCCCATTTCAACCAGAACTAGAAGATGCGATTCGTGAAGCTTACGAGCAACTTTCTAGCGAGACTCAAGAAGCTTCATTTGCAGTGCGTTCATCAGCAACAGCTGAAGATATGCCAGATGCTTCGTTTGCGGGTCAACAAGAAACTTTCCTAAACGTTAAAGGCTTTGAAGCTGTACTGCTTGCGATTAAGCATGTTTACGCATCGCTATTTAACGACCGCGCAATTTCCTATCGTGTTCACCAAGGTTACGAGCATCAAGGTGTGGCATTATCTGCTGGCGTACAACGCATGGTACGTTCAGATAAAGCGTCTTCTGGTGTGATGTTTACCATGGACACTGAATCAGGTAACAACGACGTTGTCTTTATCACTTCATCATTTGGTTTAGGTGAAATGGTAGTACAAGGCGCTGTTAACCCTGATGAATTCTATGTTCACAAACCAATTTTAGCGCAAGGGCATAAAGCCGTTGTGCGCCGTAATATCGGTAGCAAGATGATTCAGATGGTTTACTCTGATGATGCTTCTCACGGCAAGCAAGTTAAAATCGAAGATGTTGCAGCAGCTGAACGCGGCACTTTCTCTATTAATGATGAAGAAGTGATGGAGCTTGCAAAGCAAGCGGTGATCATTGAACAACATTATGGCCGTGCAATGGATATCGAATGGGCAAAAGATGGCAACGACGGTAAGTTATATATCGTTCAAGCTCGTCCTGAAACTGTTCGTAGCCGTGAAGACGTGCAATTAATTGAACGCTACCACTTAAAATCCAAAGGTGCTGTTGTTTCAGAAGGACGCGCGATTGGTCATAAAATCGGTACTGGTGTAGCTAAAGTGCTAGCCTCTATCGAAGACATGGATCAAATCGAGCCAGGTGATGTACTCGTTACTGACATGACTGATCCAGATTGGGAACCTATCATGAAGCGCGCTAGCGCAATTGTCACTAACCGTGGTGGCCGAACTTGTCACGCAGCAATTATTGCGCGTGAGCTTGGTGTTCCTGCAGTTGTTGGTTGTGGTGATGTTACTGACAGTATCAAAAATGGCCAAGTAGTGACTGTATCTTGTTCTGAAGGCGATACCGGTTTCATCTACGATGGTAAGCAAGAGTTTGAAGTTATCACTAACCGTGTTGATACCTTGCCTGAACTACCAATGAAAATCATGATGAACGTCGGTAACCCTGATCGTGCATTTGATTTCGCCCGTTTACCTAACGAAGGTGTGGGACTTGCGCGTCTTGAGTTTATTATCAATCGCATGATTGGTATTCACCCTAAAGCGCTGCTTGAATTTAATTCACAACCTGCTGAGCTGCAGCAAGAAATCAATGAAATGATTGCAGGTTACGAATCACCAGTTGAGTACTATGTCGCTCGTCTAGTGGAAGGTATCGCAACCATTGGTAGTGCGTTCTATCCTAAGAAAGTTATCGTACGTATGTCAGACTTTAAGTCTAACGAATACGCTAACCTTGTTGGTGGTGACCGTTACGAGCCTGAAGAAGAAAACCCAATGTTGGGCTTCCGTGGTGCTAGTCGTTATATCTCTGAATCGTTCCGTGACTGTTTTGCTCTAGAATGTGAAGCAATTAAACGTGTGCGTAATGATATGGGCCTTAAGAACGTTGAGATTATGATCCCATTCGTTCGTACCGTTGATGAAGCCGCGCAAGTTATCGAATTATTAAAAGAGCAAGGTTTAGAGCGTGGTAAAGATGGTTTACGCGTCATCATGATGTGTGAGTTACCGTCTAATGCATTATTAGCTGACCAATTCCTTGAGCATTTCGATGGTTTCTCTATCGGTTCTAACGATTTAACTCAATTAACTTTGGGTCTAGATCGCGATTCTGGCATTATCAGTCACTTATTCGATGAACGAAATGATGCTGTTAAAGCATTGCTTTCATTAGCGATTAAAGCGGCTAAAGCCAAAGGTGCTTATGTTGGTATTTGTGGCCAAGGCCCATCTGATCATGCAGATTTTGCACAATGGCTAGTAGAGCAAGGTATTGATACTGTGTCACTTAACCCTGATACAGTCATCGACACTTGGTTATATTTAGCAGAAGAACATGCTTAATATGCTTGAAAAGTTAGTTTTTAGTTAACTAATTTATCAACATGAACAAAAGCCGCTTTTAGCGGCTTTTTTTTTGTTTATAATGGCTTTAAATTACTATAAACAGAAATTGACTATGTTACCGCTGCTATCACATCAACAGACGTTAGAACCAATTTACTTAAGCTTTCTTGATGCGCTTGAAGCATCTTCGTTTTCTGGCGAAATTGATAAACGTTATAGTGCGCGTTTAATTCAAGCGACCGACAATTCTGTTTACCAGTTTTTACCTCAAGCAGTGATTTACCCTTTATCCCAAGCGGATGTTGAGCTGGTGATGACATTAGCTGCTGACCCTCAATATAAACAAGTGACTTTTAGTGCCCGTGGCGGCGGTACTGGCACTAACGGACAATCACTGACCCATGGCTTAATACTTGATGTCTCAAGGCACATGAATCAAGTACTGGAAGTCAATGCAGAAGAAGGCTGGGTACGAGTACAAGCTGGTGTGGTAAAAGATGCACTTAATGATGCCCTTAGGCCACATGGGTTCTTTTTCAGTCCAGATTTATCAACCTCTAATCGTGCAACGGTTGGCGGCATGGTCAGCACTGATGCATCGGGTGCGGGTTCACTGGTTTACGGTAAAACATCTGATCATGTCCTTGGCCTTACCAGCGTATTGGTTGATGGTAGTGTGCTTTCAAGCACACCAATAGCGGCAGATGAGGCGTTAAATCAGTCAGAGTCCCAATCCGTAAACACCAATAGCTTTGCTGCCAATATTATTAGCACGATTGCCAAGCGTTGCCGCGACAAGCGTGAGCTTATTCTAAAACAGTTTCCGCCATTAAATCGTTTTTTAACCGGATACGATCTAAAACATGTATGGAATGATGATTTAAGCCAATTTGATTTATCACGCATACTTGCAGGCTCTGAAGGTACACTGGCGGTATTAACAGAGGCCAAATTAAATATCACCCCATTGCCACATACGCGGATGATGGTAAATATTAAATATGACTCGTTTGAATCAGCATTGCGTCATGCACCATCATTGGTTGAAGCCAATGCCACCGTGGTCGAAACCATAGACTCAAAAGTGCTGAATTTGGCCCGTGAAGATATTATTTGGCACTCAGTGTCTCACCTCATTGAATCAGTACCCAATAAAACCATTGAAGGCCTCAATATGGTTGAATTCGCTGGGGATGAGGCTGATATTAGGCAAGGCATTGCTGCCCTTGAAAAAACACTGGCGGCACAATTGGCTAGCGAACAAGCTGGGGTTGTGGGTTATCAAATTACTGAAGATAAGCCCAGTATTAATAAAATTTACGCCATGCGTAAAAAAGCCGTAGGCTTGCTAGGCGCAACTAAAGGCCGCAGAAAACCACTGCCATTTGCCGAAGATACTGCCGTACCGCCAGAAAATTTAGCTGACTTTATCATGGAGTTTAGGGACTTATTAGATGGCCATAAATTGCAATATGGCATGTTTGGTCACGTTGATGCAGGAGTGCTGCATGTGCGTCCCGCGCTTGATATGTGCGATGAAGCGGATGAAAAGCTGCTAAAAGTGTTATCCGATCAAGTTGCTGAACTCACGCTTAAATATGGCGGTTTGATGTGGGGCGAACATGGTAAAGGGGTGCGTGGTGAATATGGACCAGCCGTATTTGGTGATGAACTATATGGCGAACTTGAAGAGGTTAAAGGCTTATTTGACCCTGACAATCGATTAAATCCGGGCAAACTAGTCGCGCCTAAAGGCAGTGGCCCAATGATGTTTAATGTTGATAGCGTTAAGCGCGGCACCTTTGATAGACAAATTCCGATTCAAGTCCGTGATGCATTTCCTGATGTAATGAATTGTAATGGTAATGGCTTATGTTTTAACTACAGTAGCTATTCGTTCATGTGTCCGTCATTTAAAGTTACCGGCGATCGGATCCATTCACCTAAAGGCCGAAGTGGCTTGATGCGGGAATGGTTAAGGCTGCTGGAGGCAGAGGGCGTTGATGTAGAGGCACTGGCTCAATCTAAACCTTTAAGCTTTATGCAGCGAGCGCAAAACAGCTTTCACATTGGCCGAGATTATGATTATTCACATGAAGTCATGGACTCGTTAAAAGGCTGTTTAGCCTGTAAAGCCTGTTCAGGGCAGTGCCCTGTTAAAGTGGATGTGCCTAAATTTCGCGCGCAATTTTTCAATATCTATTACAAACGATATATGCGCCCAGCAAAAGACTATTTAGTTGCAGGTATTGAAGACATGCTGCCGCTTATGGCTGCTATGCCAAAAGTAACCAATTTTGCCTCGCAAAATAAATTAAGTCAGTGGGTTATCAAAAAATCTATTGGTTATATAGATTCACCTGCATTATCAGTTCCCACATTAAAACAGCGTCTGGATGGCCATCCAAGCCGTGGTTATGATTTAGAGGCGCTGCAAAGTATTCCAACATCAGAGCGTGGCAATTATGTACTGGTGGTGCAAGATCCATTTAACAGTTTTTATGATGCTGAGCTGGTTTATCGTTTTATACAATTAATAGAAAAAATAGGTTTAAAGCCGGTGTTATTGCCGTTTAAACCCAATGGTAAACCATCACACATTAAAGGCTTTTTAGATAAATTTGCCGCGACTGCCAAATCAAGTGCAGACTTTTTAAATCAAGTTTATCAACTTGATATGCCGATGGTTGGCTTAGACCCTGCATTAGTGCTTTGTTATCGAGATGAATATCAAGAGGTGCTAGGGGCGCAGCGAGGCAATTTTGAAGTACTGTTAGCTAATGAGTGGTTAACCGATGCGATTCAACTCATGCCAGCGTTAGACAAAACCAGCGCGTCATTTAGTTGGTTTAGTCATTGTACTGAATCCACCGCAAAACCGGCTACGGCCAACGAATGGAAAGCGGTATTTAATCATTTTGGCGCTGAGTTTGAAATGATCAACGTGGGTTGCTGCGGTATGGCGGGCACCTATGGCCATGAATTGGATAATATGGGCCGCTCATCTAAGCTGTTTGCTATGTCTTGGCAGCCAACCTTAGACAGCATCGCTGAGAAAAGCCAAATATTGGTATCAGGCTATTCTTGCCGTAGCCAAGTGAAACGTTTTGCGGGCTTTAAGCCAAAACACCCAGTAGAAGCCTTACTTCAGTTACTGATTGCTGCCGATGAGCACGTTGCTAATGACTAAACATAAAAATGATGAACCATTGAGTATTGCCAGTCAATTAGGTGCAGAAGTTGATTTATGTAGCACTGAGCCATTGTTTTATATTGACCATCATGGGGATTGGTTCTATTTAGCCAGTCCTTTACCGACAAAATTTGCTAAGCTTTTTGCCAGTGTGCTTCATTGTATTGATAATGAATATTTTCTTATCACCCCGGTTGAAAAGGTTAAAGTCAGCGTAGATAACCATGCAATTTTTATCGTTGACTATGAGCCGCTAGCAAATAATGGACTAACCTTAATAAGTAGCATTGGCACTGAGCATCAGATTGTTGATATTAAGGCTGTGAAACTATTAGAAAACACCATTGAAGTGCCCATTGAGCGAGGCATCATCGCTTGTTTGGGGCGGGCTTGCTATTACCGTTATATAAATCAGTTTGTAATAGATTGACTAAAAAAGCGGTCTTATACGTACAAAGAGGGTGAGGTGCTAATTGGCCTGTGTAGCAAGCTGTTGTATAACAAAGCAGCTCCGCAAGGGTTTACTGACCTACACGTTAACAAGCTTAATAAGTATAAAGATAAATAATATCAGTACTTAAGCCTGTTGATGTTAGTCACATCCGTTAGTGATAGCACCAATGATTAGTAGCAATTACATTTTTAGGGCAACATTGATTAACTTGGTTAGTTCTTTTACGCACCAGCCACCAAGTATTTTATGTTGATGATTAACTTTTGCGCTTAACTAAGGATTGATGAGCCTGTAGGAGTGGTTATATGAAACGATACGAAAGCCTATATTATCAAATCTCGCATCTTAATCTTACGCTGCAAAACGAGCTAGATGAACGCTTAAAACGTTACCAACTTGACGTTAAGCTTTGGCCTGTGCTGTTTTCACTGTGGCAAGAAGAGGGCATTAGCCAAACTGAACTGTCTAAAGTGTGTGATGTGGCTAATTACACTATGACTAGGCTATTAGATCAACTGCAAGTACAGGGTTATATCACTCGCCATCAAGAGTCTGATAACCGCCGCGCCTTTCAGATTTTTTTAACTGATGCCGGTAAGGCCTTAGAGCAAGATCTTATTGGTGAAGCTGAGTGGGTTAATCAAAAATGCCTAAGTGGCTTATCCTATGAAGAGCAACAAACTTTCATGAGATTATTAAATAAAATCAATAAGCCAGATTAACATCATTGTTTGGGGCTTATTGATCGTTAGGCTAAAGCGCCAACCTATAGCTAAAGCTTCTAGCTCTTTCATATATCTACACATGTAAAAATAACCCGCTAGCCATTAATACAGCTTGCGGGTTATTTATTAGCCATTATTTTTAGCTTGTAACTTTGTCTGAGAGCTATAGCCTAGTAAGCACTAGGCCTCTAAATCCTCGTGTTTATGGACTAAATTAAAATCTGCTAACACCGCATACGCACAGGGAATAATAAACAGTACCAACAAGGTTGAGGTAAATATTCCAAACACAATTGATATTACAATGGGTTTTACAACCTGCGCTTGTAGCGAGGTTTCTAACAGTAATGGCAATAGTCCAGCAGCCGTGGTCAGTGAGGTGAGAAATACTGCTCTGAACCTGTCTCGAGACGCTTTAATGACCGCTTGCTGAATATCATCGCCAATATCTACGTGATGGCGGATATATTGCACCAACAAGATGGAGTCGTTAACCACAATACCCGCTAAAGATACAAAGCCAAGAATTGATGGCATTGATAGATTATGGCCTGTGAGTAAATGGCCCCAAAACACACCTATGAGTGCTAAAGGAATGGCTAACATCACCACAAAAGGTTCTAAATAGCTTCTAAATTGAAAACTTAAAATCGCAAATAATCCAAATAAACCGATAATAAAACCCTGTAAGAAAGAAGCGCCAGTCTTAGCGGTTTCTTTGGCTGCGCCTTCATAATCAACTTTTAGTCCCGGATACTTTTGGCGTAATTCATTAGCGTATTCATTTTGCACTTTGGCGACAATTTCGCTGCCATTGGCTTTGGCATTATCTATGTCAGCCATAATGGTTACAGTGCGCTGACTTTCAATGCGCTGAATACGTACATAAGATCGTTCAAAGTCTAATGTTGCTACTGCGCTTAATGGTATCTGATTACCGTTACTTAACATGATTGGGAAGTTAGCTAACGCTTGCAGATTACCTGCTTGCTGTTTATTCAACCTGACTTGTATTTCGATGTTTTCAGGGCCTGATTGCACATCATCTGCGGTTTGGCCAAAGTATGCCGCACGCAGTTGCGATGCTACCATCTCACCATCAACACCATAATTTTCAGCGCCATCTTTTAATTTTACCAGTACTTCTTCTTTGCCTGGGCGCATGTCATCTAAAATGCCATTAACCCCAGAAAACTGACTTAAGTAAGATTGCAAATCAACGGAGGCCAGTTTCAACGTGGCTAAATTATCATGCTGCAGTCTGACTTCAACATCACGGCCAGCAGGGCCCATACTCGGTTGTTTAAATACCAAGGAGATGGGCTCTGCAATATCACCACTGGCGCTGCGCCATGCTGAAATGAAGTTATCAATCAGGGTTTCGCGGGTTTCAGCTGATAACAAATCTAATCTTACCGTTGCCACATGTGGGCCTTGTTCGCCCGCATCCGCATTGACATTATATTGCTCGGTAACGTAGCGGATGAGATTCGACTGTTCGCCATTTTGTTGCGTTAATTTATCGCCAACGGTATTGGCTGCGGCAACCAAGTGACTAACGACAGTTTTGGTTTGCTCTAAAGTGGAACCTGGTGGCAAAATGATTCTTGCTTCAGCAATATCGCCATCGAGTTCAGGAAAGCCGACAAATTTTACCGCGCCACCTGCCACTAAGGCAAAAGACAGCATTAAACCGCCAAGTGTAAGCCCAAGGCTGGCATAGCGCCATTTCACCACAAAGGTAACGGCATTAACTAAGGTGTTGTTTTTGAAGTGTTCAAACTTTTCTAAAAAGACCCGTTTAAACTTTAACGGTGGTTTCTGCTGTTTATTAGATTTTAGCGAGTGACTTAAGTGATTCGGTAAAATCAAAAATGCTTCAATTAAGCTCACACTTAAGACCATGATTAATACCAGTGGCACCACCGACAATACCGCGCCCATTTGCCCGTCTAACCACAATAAACTGCCAAAAATAAACACTGTGGTTAAAAATGATGAGAATACGCCTGGGGCGACTTTATTTACCCCTTGGATCACCGCCTCATTGGTGGGCAAGCCTTTTTCAACATGGGCAGCAACGGATTCGGCAATAACAATGGCATCATCCATCATAATACCAATGGCCATTAGTAAGCCGACTAGGCTCATAATGTTGATTGACACGCCAAACATGCTCATTAAGAACAAGCCGCCCATAAAGGCTACAGGTAAGCCCGCTGAAACCCAAAACGAATAGCGTAACGAGAAAAATAACCACATCGAAAAGAACACTAAGATGATACCTTGCCAACCATTTCGCAGCAGCATTGATAATCGGTCTTGCAGTAGTGAAGATAAATCGTTGGTTAAGGTTAGGGTCACGCCATCGGGGGCTATAAGCCGTTCTTGTGCGATAAACTCAGTGACTCTGGACTTAATTCTTAAGGCATCATCGGCTTTGTTTTTTTGCACTTTAAGCATGGCCGCAGGTTGGCCGTTAAAGATGGTATGTTCTTCCTCAAGCTCAAATAAGTCGGTGATGGTAGCAATGTCGCCTAAGGTAACCACGCCGCCTTCAGTATTAGAGGAAACGATGATTTTACTGAGGTTATCAGGGGTGATTTGTCGTTCATCAAAACGGATCAACAGGTTTTTATCAGAAAGCTCGATACTGCCAGCGGGCATTTGGACATTTTGCCTGCCCACTTTATCAGCTATTTCGGCTACTGTTAGCCCTAAGCGACGAATATCCGCTTCGTTTAACTCGACTCGTATTTGATGATCTGAAAAGCCAGACACGCTCACTAAGCTCACGCCCGCCTCGATTTTTAACCGTCGCTTTAAATCCTCAGCATAGGATTTAAGGTGTGGCAAGCTGGCATCTGCAGCGATGGCAATATCTACAACCGGTTCAGCCCAATCAAGCTCTTTGACCGTTGGTGGGTCAATTTGCGCCGGAAAGTCTTTAATGGCGTTAATTTCGGTTTGAATATCAACCAAACTGCGGCCAATGTCGGCTTCGCCATTAAGTTTTACCGTCAATGATGCAATCCCTTCTTGGGCGTCACATTTCACTTCTTCGATATTACTTAAGCCATCAATGGCGTCTTCCATACGCAGGCACAGGCTTTCTTCCACTTCTGCTGGAGATGCGCCGGGGTAAACCACACTGGCGATAATGTAAGGCGGACTAAATTCAGGAAAGGTTTCACGTTTAATGTTACCAATACTGCTTAAGCCCATGACAAAAAATGCCAACATCATTAAGTTAGCAATGGTGGGGTGACGAGTGAAAAAATTAATCACAGTGCCTGCTCCTCGTCATTCGCTAGATCACTTGTTACTGGGGTAGTGGTTTCGTTCGCTGTTGATAATTTAAGCCCCATGCCATTAATGGCAGGAATTAAGTCATTGGTAACCACACGGTCATTTTGGTGAATATCGCCTTTAATGGCGACGCCATTGTCGGTTCTAAATAGCACTTCAACCTGTTTAATAACCAGCTTGTTGTCTTGATCCATTAAATAAACTTGCTCACCATGTAAGGCTTTTTCTGGGATAACGTAATGCTCTGAGGGATAACCTTTAATATAGGAGGTGACAAACATGCCCTTGGTTAATGGCGGTTTAGCTAACAAATTCATTTGGTTGAAATCTTGATCAACTTCAAGATAAAAACCTATCGTCGCTTGATCTGGGTTTATGGTATCGGCAACGCGAGTCAATTTAGCTTGCCATTGGTGTAAGGTTTTACCCATATTGACCGTGATATGAGTGTCAAAATTAACTTTTTCAATTGAAGGTAATGCAGAGGTATCTCTTGGCAGTTCATTAATTGAATGAATTAAGGTTTCGGCATCAAATAATGACAATTCAGCCTTTATTTCAACTGCGCCTAATTGATGGGCCTCGAACAACACAGCGCCATTGGTGACGGCTTGAGCTTGCTCAATGTTGACCTCGGCAATGCGTGCATCAAAAGGCAAAGTAAAGCGAGTATTATTGAGTTGACGTTGGGCATCTTCCAGTAAAGCTTGATTAACCTTAACTTGCGCCGCAGTGACTTTTTTATCATCAGGCAACAAGCTTAAGCTGCTGGTTAAGTCTTGCACTAAGTTACGCTGGGCCAGTAAAGCTTGTTTTTGGGTTTCAAGTTCTGATTTTGAGATCAAGTTTTTCTTATTTAACGATTGTTTACGTTTATATTCTTGATCAACTAAGGTCAGTCGTTGGCGCTCAATTTCTATGCTTGATTGTAAGTTTATTTCTTGCTGATTTAGCTGTACTAACTGCGCTTGAGCTGAATTATAGTTAGCTTCAGCTTGAGCAAGTTTTAGTTGGTATTCAAGAGGGTCAATGGTTAACACTAAGGTGCCAGCCTTGATCAATCTGCCCGTTTCAAGCTCAGGGTGGCGATAAGTAATTTTGCCGCCCACTTCGGCAATGCCTTGCCAGATATGCTTTGGAGCCACACGACCATAGGCTTTGATCACAGGTTGTACGGGTTGTTTTGTCAGGCTAATAACATCGACCAGGCGTGATTTATCATGGTTGGGTTGCAACTCTGGTGACGAGCGTAATGATATCGCAGCGATAAAGATGATAATACCGGCGATGATGCCTGGAAAAACATAGCGTCTTTTTAACGGGGTCATGTTAAGCGTCCTGACTGAGTTGAGATTCATTGGCAATAAGCCCATGACGTAATATTTGTGCATTTTGCTTAGCTAAATGCTGTAAAAATTCTGCTGAGGTTTTAATATTCAATGCTTGTTTAAATATGTCAGGCATTAAGAATGGAAATACCATTAAACTAATAAAACTCATTTTGGCGCACATTGGATCAATACCTTGCTGTAGACGGTTTTGCTGATGCATCTTTTCAAAAATGGTTAACCTATTTTTCGGGAATAAACTCAATAAATTGGCTTGCAGCTCTTGGTTTTTCTTGGTGGTTTTAAGGCTGGCGGTGCGAAATATGAGTTTCGGAAAATCTGGGTTTTGACTCATAATTTTATAAAAGGCCAGTAATATTTTTTCTGGTGAATCTTGAGTCGATTTTTCCTTGGAATTATTTAATTGGGCATGAACTGGCTCAATGGTTTCCTTGAGCATTTCGGCAAAAAGCCCCAATTTAGATTGAAAATAATAGCGGATTAAACTTGCATCCACTTTTGCTTTAGCAGCAATGGCTCGAATAGAGACTTTATCGTAATCATTATCGACAAATAAGGTTTTTGCTGCATTGATAAGTGCGCAGCGATTATCTGCTTTGACAGCTGGCCTACCGACTGGCTTTTTAACTGGCATTATTTTTTTAGGCATAAATTCAACACAGCTTTGAAGATACTTAGCGTATCCATTAATTCATTAAGTGTAGAATATGGTAAAGCAATGCAGCGGATTGTTTTAGTGAATTAATTCTTCAATATTCATCATCTGATGAATTATTTAACTAGATCACAAATACAAGCGCTAGTGAAGGCTGGGATTAGCGGAAATAGCTATTTACTGCTATGAAGTCAATGATTAAAGCTACAAGTCGAAGCATAATTTTACCTATAAAACCACTTGGCAAACTTAGTGGTTTTATTTTGCAAAGAAGCAAAGAACAGTGAGCTATTAAGAGTAAAGATAAAAACTGCCATTAAAAAAGGCTAGCAATGCTAGCCTTTCATCTAAATGGTCAATTGAGTTATAGATCAGATCGCAGTGGTGAGAATTTCGCGGCTTACTGCTAAGTCAATATCGCCATGTTCGCCAAGTTTAGTCATGCCATGGCTTTCAAGTGCAGCAACTAATACGTCAACTTGCTCTGCACCAAGATCAATATCACTTAGGCGTGTAGGGACTTGCATTAACTTAAAGAAGTTTTCGGTAGCCTCAATAGCTTGATCAATTTTTTGCTCATCGCTACCTGTTGTGATGCCAAATACACGTTCAGCATACTGAACTAATTTTGCATGTTTTTGCTCACGACGCACTTTCATTACCGCAGGAAGCACGATTGATAAGGTGCGCGCATGATCAATACCATGGCTTGCTGTTAGTTCATGGCCAATCATATGTGTAGACCAATCTTGTGGTACACCGGCGCCAATCAAGCCGTTAAGCGCCATAGTGGCAGACCACATGATATTAGACCTAATCTCTAAATCGTCTTTTGTTTCAGCAGCAAGGGCTTTAGGGCCTTCTTCAATTAAGGTTTGTAGTAAACCTTCACTGAAACGGTCCTGTACTTTAGCGTTTACATCAAAGGTTAAATACTGTTCCATGATGTGGATATAAGCATCAACAACACCATTACCAATTTGACGGTCTGATAAAGATAAAGTGACTGAAGGATCAAGCACTGCAAATAACGGACGTACTAATGGGCTACCAAAAGGCAATTTATTACCATTACGAGTAATAACAGAGCCGCCATTTGATTCAGAACCCGTAGCAGGTAAGGTTAATACGGCACCAATAGGTAATGCTTGTTCAATTTTGGCGCCTTTTGCGACGATATCCCAAGGGTCATCACCTTCAAATTTCGCAGCAGCAGCAATAAATTTAACCCCATCGACCACTGAGCCGCCACCGACTGCTAGCAAGTAATCGATGTTTTCAGCTTCAATGATGGTTTGTGCCTTCATTAACGTATCGTATTGTGGATTAGGCTCAATACCTGAAAACTCAAACCATGTGTGATCTTTGAGCGCATCAGACACTTGCTGATAAACACCATTTGATTTAATGGAGCCGCCGCCATAAACAACTAATATTTTAGCTGATGTTGGAATTTCCTTTGAGATAGCGCTAATTTGGCCCTCACCGAAATGAATTTTAGTGGTATTTTGGAATGTAAAATTAAGCATGAGAATATCCTAAATAACGAATTTATGACTCAGTGATCTGAGCAACTAATTTTTGTGCTGTTAATGATGAGCTTGCAGGATTTTGGCCTGTAATAACTAGCCCATCTTGAACTGAAAACGCATGCCAGTCAGCTGCTTTTTGGTAATCTGCATCACGTTTTAGTAATTCATCTTCTAATAAAAAAGGAACTACATCAGTTAATTGCACAGCATCTTCTTCACTATTTGTAAAACCAGTTACCGCTTTACCTTTTACAAGGTACTGGTCATCTTGTTTTACGTTAAGTAACGCTGCCGTTGCATGACATACCGCAGCAACAGGTTTGTTTTGAGCAATAAATTGCGCGATTAATTTAATAGAGTCTGCATTATCTGTTAAGTCCCACAGTGGACCGTGACCGCCAGGATAAAATACCGCGTCGTAATCACTGGCATCAATATCAGCTAATACGTTGGTGTTAGCCAGTGCCATTTTAGCTTGGCTATCGTCATCAAAGCGCTGAGTGTCAGCGGTTTGAAAGTCTTCTAGTTCACTGCTTGGATCAATCGGTGGTTGTCCGCCTGCTGGCGATGCGAGGGTGATTTCAAAACCTGCATCTAAAAACACATAATATGGAGCGGCAAATTCTTCGACCCAAAAACCAGTTTTGTTACCCGTGTTGCCTAGTTCTGAATGAGAGGTAAGCACCATTAATACTTTTTTCTGTGTCATTTTAAAACCCTTTTATTTTAGTTATTACGGCAAGTACAAAGCTTGCATAAGTTCTGATGTAGAGTGATTCAAAAGAGAAAGTCATTATCTCTTTGTTGAAAGTGGCTACAGTATAGAAAGCCAATTAGCATCTGACAATGCAGTTATAATTGACTTCATTGTTTAAATAATTGATACAATATTCCAGTAAATAAACTCTTGGATATTAAAATATGAATGTGTCATTTGAGCAGTTGAAAAGCATGGTGGTGTT
>NZ_JAUORC010000014.1:0-134424 GCF_030547465.1 Shewanella sp. 5_MG-2023 | reverse complement strand
AACTCTTCAATTAAAGTTTTGTTGAAACAACCACTCTTATAAATAAAAGCTTCGTTTCGGCTCAATGAATTCTGATTTCGATTTAAAGACTCGGAAGAATCTCTAAAACGTTTGTTACATATTGCTATGAACACTCATCGTTACATTGATAATAATTTTGATTGCTTCACTCTTTACGAGAAAGAATGAGCAATTTCGATTAACTCAACACCTGTGAGTGTCCACACAGATTACTTGATAAATTGTTAAAGAGCGTGGAATCAATTTTTCAGACTCCGCCGTTAGACGCTAGGTCGTTGGCTTGGGATGCGTATTCTACGCAATTCCTTTTTCGCGTCAAGTCATTTTTAAACTTATTTAAAAACAATTTTCAGCGTCACTTTACAGTGAACTGATTTGGCGTGTAACCCATGCTAGTGCGTGGTTTGCCGTGTCAGTGGATGCGCATTATAGGCAGATTCTGAATTGGTGCAAGGGCTTTTTAAAAGTTTTTCGCATTATTTGCGATCTTTTTTATTAATCACACGTTACCCAGGTTTTACCCCCAGTGTTATCCACAAAAACACTTGAGGCGACTGTTTTTTATACTATTTATTAGGTACAAAAAAGGCAGCTAAAAATAGCTGCCTTTTAAATTATTAAATATTGCGGTGTTTTAGGTCAGTTTACCGTGACACTGCTTGTACTTCTTACCTGAGCCACATGGACAAGGGTCATTACGGCCAACTTTCTCACCGTCTCTTATCACAGTTCTTGGCGTTGCTGCTTCAGCTTCTTTATTCTCTGTTAGCGATTCTGATGCTGCATGCTGGTATTCGCGTTGGATCTTGGCTTCTTCGTCACGACGACGCTGCTCCATATCATCAACATCTGATTGTGCTTGAACCTGTACCTTAGAGAGTACACTGATGACATCGTGTTTTAGTGACTCCAACATTTGTTGGAATAACTCAAATGATTCACGTTTATACTCTTGCTTTGGATTCTTTTGTGCGTAACCACGTAAATGAATACCTTGGCGCAAGTGATCCATTGCTGCTAAATGCTCTTTCCACAGACCATCTAATGTTTGTAGCATGACTGCTTTTTCGAACTGACGTAGCACTTGCTCACCAACCATCTGCTCTTTAGCTTTATATGCTTCGCTCCAGCTTGATACAATACGCTCACGTAAAGTTTCTTCGTGAAGGTCATCTTCTGTATCTAACCATTGTTGAATGGTTAGTTGAAGACCAAACTCTTGGGCAAGACGCTGCTCTAGACCTGGTACGTCCCACAATTCTTCTACAGACTGCTGTGGAATATATTGATCAATCACACCACTAACGACATCTTGTTCAATATTTGAAATGGTGTCTTCAATGCTTTCTGCGTCCATTAACTCATTGCGCTGAGAATAAACAACTTGGCGTTGATCGTTAGCGACATCATCATATTCAAGTAATTGCTTACGAATATCGAAGTTACGCGCTTCTACTTTACGTTGCGCATTTTCAATTGCACGAGATACCCAAGGATGTTCGATGGCTTCGCCTTCTTCCATACCCAGTTTTTTCATCATGCCAGATACTTTTTCAGATGCGAAGATACGCATTAAGCTATCTTCCATTGAAAGATAAA
The DNA here is from genome assembly GCF_030547465.1 of Shewanella sp. 5_MG-2023. NCBI lineage: Bacteria > Pseudomonadati > Pseudomonadota > Gammaproteobacteria > Alteromonadales > Shewanellaceae > Shewanella > Shewanella sp. 5_MG-2023. The sequence goes on along the minus strand of NZ_JAUORC010000014.1, from coordinate 132,804 downwards.
AGCGCGATGAACCCGCATCACCTTGACGGCCTGCACGACCACGAAGCTGATTATCGATACGACGTGACTCGTGACGCTCGGTGCCTAAAATGTGTAAACCACCCGAAGCAATAACTGCATCATGACGAACTTGCCATTCTGCTTTAATGCGAGCGATTTGATCTTCAGTTGGATCCTTTAATGCATCAACTTCAACTTTCCAGTTGCCACCTAACACGATATCGGTACCACGACCGGCCATGTTAGTTGCGATAGTCACTACTCCAGCGCTACCTGCTTGAGCAACAATGTCTGCTTCTTTTTCATGGAACTTGGCGTTCAATACTGAATGTGGGATCTTAGCTTGCTTTAATAAGGTCGCTAATAATTCTGATTGCTCGATTGATACCGTACCCACAAGCACAGGCTGACCACGTTCGCGACAACCTTTAATGTCTTCAATGATGGCATTGTATTTTTCTGTTGCTGTAAGATAAACCAAATCAGGCATATCATTACGTACCATTGGCTTATTAGTTGGTACCACGACGGTATCAAGTCCATAAATATGTTGGAACTCGAATGCTTCAGTGTCAGCTGTACCTGTCATCCCTGCTAGCTTCTCATATTGACGGAAGTAGTTCTGGAATGTGATTGACGCTAATGTTTGGTTTTCATTTTGAATGTTGACTGCTTCTTTTGCTTCAACAGCTTGATGTAAACCTTCTGACCAGCGACGACCTGGCATGGTACGGCCAGTATGTTCATCAACAATAATCACTTCACCGTCTTGAACAATGTAATCAACATCACGTTCAAATAAGGTATGCGCTCTTAATGCTGCATTTACGTGATGCAGTAATGAGATGTTAGCTGCTGAATACAGTGAATCACCTTCATTGAGCACACCTAGCTCAACTAACAGTAATTCAACTTTTTCTTGGCCACGCTCTGTAAAATGAACTTGTTTGGCTTTTTCATCGATACTGAAATCACCTTCACCAATCTCATCTTCTGTATCTTCTTTCTCTTGAACGATAAGGTTAGGAATAAGGGTGTTTACTTTGATATATAGCTCAGAGCTATTTTCTGCTGCACCAGAGATAATCAATGGTGTACGCGCTTCATCAATTAAGATTGAATCAACTTCATCAATCAGTGCGTAATGCAGCGGACGTTGAACTCGCTCTTGAGGAGAAAACGCCATGTTGTCACGCAGGTAATCGAAACCAAACTCGTTGTTAGTCCCGTAGGTAATATCAGAGTTATACGCTTCTTTCTTTTCTGCTTGACCAAGGCCTGCCACGTTAATACCAACGCTAAGCCCTAGGAATTCAAATAATGGACGGTTATTTTCCGCATCACGACGTGCAAGGTAATCATTCACGGTAATGACGTGGACGCCTTTACCGGTAATACCATTTAAATATGCTGGCAGAGTTGCGGTTAAGGTTTTACCTTCACCGGTTCTCATTTCAGCGATGCGGTTACTATCAAGTACCATACCACCGAGTAATTGCACATCGAAGTGGCGCATTTCGAAAACACGTTTAGATGCTTCACGCACTGTGGCAAATACTTCTGCCATAAGCGCATCTAAGGTTTCACCATTTTCAATACGCTGACGGAACTCGTCTGTTTTTGCTTTTAGTTGTTCATCTGTCAGCTTTTCATATTCAGCTTCTAATGCATTAATTTTAGTTACAACTTTACCTAAACCTTTCAAGGTACGGTCGTTACGACTGCCGAATACTTTTGTCAGTAATTTGCCTAACATCTTAATCACTTATCTCTTGTAGGTTGAGCTCAAATGAGCGACTTAACCGAAAATGTTATTAACTCGCTTTGCGATAGACGAACTTTCTTGGATCTATTTGCTGTCCGTTTCGCAAAACTTCGTAATGCACGTGGGGACCAGTTGAACGGCCTGTGCTTCCCATACTGGCAATTTTATCGCCTTTGGCAACGACGTCACCTAGGTTTACTGACATAGATTTGTTGTGTCCATAGCGGGTTCGAAGACCATTTCCATGATCAATTTCGACTAACCCACCATATCCAAGCATATTTCCAGACCACGTTACTACACCTGCAGCAGTTGCAATAACATCGCCGCCTTCAGTGCCCGCAAAATCAATACCTTTATGCATTGTTCTACGACCATTAAAAGGGTCATTCCGTAAACCGTAGGGCGAAGATAACCAACCTTTTACGATTGGCCGCCCTGATATATAACGTTCTTCATCTATATGGAGATTAGTTGACACTGTTTCAAGTAGAGACAGCTGAACATTATTATTATCAATTCTTGATACCAACTGGGTCATATCATTTAACAGTTGGTTTATTTCCACGCCTGTGCCTATTTCACTCAATCCTCCGACACCCACTTCTGTGGCAAAGTCGAATTGATCTTCGAGTAAATTATTTTCAGCAACTTGCTGACCGAGGGCTTCGAGGCGGGTAATTTTTGCTTGCATAGAGGCGACATGAGTCACCAATGTGGCTAATTGGGTTTCTGTTGCTTGTTTGAGGCTAATGACTTGCTGCTTTTGTTGCTCGCGCAACTTTTTATTTTCATCAACTTTGGTTTGTTGCTCAGCAAAACGATCGGCACTTTGTTGATAGATGCCGGTTCCCGCTACAACTAATAGGATAGGTAGAAGTAACCAACGCTTGCTAGGATGCCAGCGAGTTACTCCGTTTCGACCTTGGATAAAAACTGTTACACTCATAGCCTAACTCAGCCATCTTATTATCATATGAAAAAGCCCCCGCAAGATCTCAGTAGCTTACTACATCAATCTGGACAATTACCGGCATTGGCTGAAAAAGCAGAACTATTAAATCAACTTAATAATTACGTAAAGCAGAGTTTAACAGGTCCTGTTGTTGAACAGCTTAAAGTCGCTAATCTTCGGCAGGGTGTTCTTGTAATTGAAACTACATCGGCTGCTTGGGCTGCTAGAATAAACTTCCAAAAGACCAAATTACTGCAACAACTTAAGGAAGAAACCCTTCCAATGCTTACCGCTATAGAGGTTAAAGTTAACCCAGGGTTAGCAATATCACCAAGCAAAACCTCAACTAATTACGCAACTATTAGCCCTGTCGCGGCAGAACATTTACAAACGTTGGCTGATCATGTTGAAGGGTCACTAGGTGAAAAACTAAAACGGCTGGCTGCATTGGCCAGCCGTAATAGGCAATCTTAACTATATTATGCGAAAGACGCTGCGCCGGGTACCATAAAGCTTAACGGTACATCGACTTCATTTTCAAAGCTGACTAACTCCCACGCTTCTTGTTGGGCTAATAACGCTCTAACCAATTGGTTATTTAAAGCATGACCCGTTTTATACGCACAGAACTCACCAACAATGGCATGCCCTGCGACATATAAATCACCAAAAGCATCAAGAATTTTGTGCTTAACAAATTCGTCCTCATAACGCAGACCATCAGGGTTAAGGACACGATATTCATCAAGCACGACGGCATTTTCCATGCTGCCACCCAGTGCTAAGTTATTGGCTCGAAGATATTCAATATCTCGCATAAAACCAAATGTTCTTGCACGGCTGATATCTTTCACAAATGCAGATGTTGAAAAATCCATAACCATATGCTGTTGACTACGAGAGATTTCTGGGTGATTAAAGTCGATTTTAAAATCCACTCTAAAGCCTTTAAATGGCTTTAACTCTGCCCATTTATCGCCGTCTTCAACACGCACAGTTTTATTGATTTTGATATATTTTTTAGCGACTGCTTGCTCTTTAATACCTGCACTTTGCAGTAAAAAAACAAACGGACTTGCACTGCCATCCATAATCGGGATTTCAGGAGCATCAACTTCAATAACTGCGTTATCAATGCCAAGGCCTGCAAGTGCTGCAAATAAATGTTCGATAGTTGAAATGCGAACACCTTCATCATTAACTAATGCCGTACACATAGTTGTTTCACGCACAAGATGAGCCTTAGCAGGAATTTCCACTGCAGGGCTTAAATCTGTACGACGAAGTACGATACCAGTATTGACAGGTGCGGGCATAATGCACAGAGTGACCTTGTTGCCGGAATGAAGCCCGACACCAGTACTCTTCACCATCTTTTGAACAGTTCTTTGAAAAATCATTCAGTTACCCGTTTTAATCACTTTAAAATAAACATTCATGCGCTATATATACTGAGTTTACCCAGCAAGCTGAGGCGGTATACTACCATAAAATTGCCTTTTCACAAAAAAAGTACCATTTAGTGGTTTTTAATACGCCTCTACTTACACAAGCAACATTTTATCAACATCTTATGCATTCAACATTCTAACTTTACTACCAAACTGTAATTAATCAGCTTGTTTACGTAAAAATGCTGGGATATCTAAATAGTCACCATCTGCGCGAGCTGTTGGCTGTGCTACTGGTTGCTGAGCAGGAACAGCATTACCTGTTGGTGCAACATAATTTGTTGCCGCAACTTGCTCTTCAACTGGCTCAGCTTTAACTTCAATTGGTGCAGGCTCTGGGCGTGAAACTGGTTTTGTCACTAATTGAATATCAGGCTTTTTCTCTGCGCCGATACCTGTAGCAACTACAGTTACGCGTAGCTCTTCGCTCATTTCAGGATCAATTACTGCACCGACTACTACTGTTGCGTTATCAGATGCATAAGCTTTAACGTGGTTACCCACTGTTTCTAGCTCTTCAATACTGATATCTAAACCAGCGGTGATATTCACCAATACGCCACGAGCGCCAGCAAGATCAATATCTTCTAGTAATGGACTAGCCACAGCAGCTTCTGCCGCTTCTTCAGCGCGATCATCACCAGTTGCAACGCCTGTACCCATCATGGCATTACCCATTTCAGACATAACCGTTTTAACGTCGGCGAAATCCACGTTGATTAAACCAGGACGAGTAATTAACTCAGCAATACCCTGCACTGCGCCTAGCAATACGTTATTAGCTGCAGCAAATGCATCTAATAATGATGTACCACGGCCCAATACTTTCAATAACTTTTCGTTAGGTATAGTAATCAATGAATCAACATGCTTTGCCAGCTCTGCAATACCTTGCTCAGCAAATAACATGCGTTTTTTGCCTTCAAATGGAAAAGGCTTTGTGACTACAGCAACGGTTAAAATGCCTTCTTCACGGGCAATTTCAGCCACAACAGGGGCTGCACCAGTACCGGTACCACCGCCCATACCTGCGGCAATAAAGATCATGTCAGATCCTTTGATTGCTGCACGAATGTTTTCTTTATCTTCTTCTGCCGCTTGACGACCAACATCAGGGTTTGCTCCAGCACCTAAACCTTTGGTGACATCACGCCCCAATTGAATAGTTGAACCAGCACCTGACTTACGTAATGCCTGAGCATCCGTGTTAGTTACGATAAATTCAACACCTTCGATGCTGTGCTTTACCATATGTTCGACTGCGTTACCGCCGCCACCACCGACGCCGATGACTTTAATCACCGCTTCGTCGTTATGAGTGTCCATGATCTCAAACATAGTCTGATCTCCGTTTGTCTGCGTTATTAAAATTCACCCTTAAACCAGCTTTTGACCCGATTCAAAAGACTGGTAACCCCTTGACGTTCAGGACGTTCGAACTGACGTTCGATTACGCGTCTGGCGCCGTAATGAAGCAAACCTATTCCTGTAGCGTAAATAGGTTGATCTACATATTCATTTAATCCTTTAACTGGTAGCGGTGATGCAACCCTTACTGGCATGCCAAATGTTGCTTCAGCAATATCCACCGCGCCGGTAATCATTGATGTACCGCCTGTTAACACGATCCCTGCAGCAATTTGATCTTCTAAACCACTGTCAGTTAATTCTTTAAGCACTAATTCAAATAGCTCTTGATACCTTGGCTCGACAACCTCTGCTAACGTATGACGTGACATACTGCGAGAAGGTCTGCCACCAACTGAGGGGACTTCAATGCTATCTTCGCGACTAACCATAGCGCTTCTGGCGCTGGCAAACTGTACTTTGATTTGCTCTGCATGGGTCAGCGGTGTTCTAAATATTTTAGCTATGTCACTACTGACTTGATTGCCAGCGACTGATATCACTGCGCAATGCCTTAGTGCACCGTTGGTATAAACCGCAATATCTGTGGTGCCACCACCGATATCAACAATACACACGCCTAAATCTTTTTCATCATTGGTCAGCACTGAGTCAGCTGATGCAATACCTGCAAACACCAAGTCATCAACAGTTAGGCCGCAGCGCTCAACGCTCTTAGTAATATTTTTCGCCATGTCGTTAGCACAAGTAACGATGTGCGCTTTGGCTTCCATTCGCATACCCGACATACCAATTGGGCTTTTTATCCCGTCTTGAACGTCAATTGAGTATTCCTGTGGTAACACATGCAAAATTCTTCGCTCTGTCGGGATTTTCACCGAACGAGCTGTATGGATGACATTGTCCACATCTTCTTGGGTAACTTCTTCGTCATTAATTGACACCATGCCGTTTTCGTTTTGGCAGGCGATATGTTTACCTGAAATACTTAAATACACTGATGATACTTGGCAATCGGCCATCAATTCAGCTTGGTCTAATGCACGTTGTACACTTCTTACAATCGAATCCAGATCATTTACGCCGCCCTTGTCCATACCACGAGAAGGGTGATTACCTAAACCAACCACGCTTATCTCGCCATCTGGCAGTACTTCGCCAATAATAACTGCGACCTTAGATGTACCGATATCTAAGCCTACGATAAGATTTCTTTCCTGATTCTTGGTCATTAATGTCGACTCTCTGTTTTAGTATCATCCCAGCCAACTGCGACACCTGTGTCATAGCGCAAATCAATTGTCGCTATTGGCTTTTTATTTTGTATTATTTCAGGGTAAACATTTATAAATCTTTGTATTCTAGACATCTTATCTTCTCGACCTAATTCAAGAAGAATGCCGTTATCTAATGTTGCATGCCAAGCATGGCGTGGGCTTAAACTTAAACTTGCTAAGGTAAAGCCATTAATACTTAATAAATCTGCTAATTGCTGATAGCTAGTTAACACTTCAGCTGACATATCCTCAGGACCTGACAACATAGGCAAGGCATTAATCATGGGATGGGCCTGGGCTTTAAACGCTTCACCGTCCACATTAAGCCAATCATTGCCATTCCAATGCGCTACCGCTTGTTGCTCTTGCAAGTTCACTTTCAACTTAGCTGGCCATTCGCGTCTGACTGAGGCGCGATATACCCAAGGTAAAGCCTCTAAAGCGTGCTGCACTTCAACCACATCGGCACTAAAAAAGCTGCTCTGCATCAAGGCCTGTAGCGCCGCTTGAATATCTGCGTCACTGGTATATAAACGCTCGCCGTGAATTGCTACGGCCTCAATGGGCAAGGCATCTGCATCATTAAGCAGCGTATTTAACTTTAAACTGGCCCAGACAATGGTCATTAACACCATGAGCAAAAACAATAACCCGGTATACAAGTACCAGTTGATTTCACTCAAATGGCTTCGTAACTGACGGGCTTTATCACTCCACGCCACGGTTACTGTAACTCCACAATGTACAATGTCACTTTCATTGGCCAATTCACCATTATATCTAGCATACCGATTGTAATAAAGTATCTATTTTACAATCATTTATAGTGCAAAAATTACTCACCACTTTTAGCATTGTTTAAATTATCAAAACCTAAATTGGTTGTAGCTAGCAATTTGGACAAAGCGCCGATATTACCTGCACCTTGGGTTAGCAATAAATCACCCTCTTGCAATACGTCAGGCAATACATCGGTTAATAGCTCAGGTGAAGCCACAAATATCGGTTCCACTTGACCTCTTAAACGGATAGAGCGACATAAAGCGCGTCCATCTGCACCAGGAATGACACTTTCGCCAGCGGCATAGACATCCAGTAATAGCAGTCCATCTACCTGTGACAGCACCTCGATAAAGTCATCATATAAGTCGCGAGTACGGCTGTAACGATGAGGCTGATAGGCCATCACTAAACGCTTATCTGGCCAACCTGCTCTAGCGGCTTTAATCGTTGCCAATACTTCACTTGGGTGATGACCGTAATCATCAACTAGCATCACCTTGCCATTAGCGGTATCAAACTCGCCAAGATGCTGAAAACGTCTCCCAATGCCTTCAAAGTCAGCAAGGGCTGTTACAATCGCTTCATCATCTATTTCATCTTCTGATGCCACTGCAATAGCAGCAAGCGCATTAAGTACATTGTGTTCGCCAGGTAGATTTAACACGATATCTAAATCATCACGGTTTTTACGGCGCACGCTAAATTGGCTTTGATGACCAACTTGCTTAAAGTTAAGCGCCTGTACATCTGCTTGCTCACTGAAACCGTAAGTCACAACCTGACGGCCAACTCTTGGCATAATCTCTTGGATCACTTCATCATCAATACACATCACCGCAACACCATAAAAAGGCAGGTTATGTAAAAAGTCGACAAAGGTTGTTTTCAATTTTTCAAAATCGCCGCCATAGGTATCCATATGATCAGCTTCAATATTGGTAACCACACTCACCATTGGCTGCAAATGCAGAAAGCTGGCATCACTTTCATCGGCTTCTGCAATCAAATAACGACTAGTGCCTAAACGCGCATTAGTACCAGCACTATTTAATAAGCCGCCAATCACAAATGTCGGATCGCGCTCAGCTTGGCCATAAACACTGGCAATTAAGCTAGTTGTAGTGGTTTTACCGTGCGTGCCTGCAATGGCTACACCATGGCGATAACGCATTAACTCAGCAAGCATTTCAGCACGGCGCACTATAGGAATGCGGCGCTGCTTCGCTTCAATGATTTCTGGGTTCTCGTTGTTAATAGCCGTTGACACGACCACCACATCCACATCAACCACGCTTTGCGCCTGATGGCCAATAATAATCTTAGCGCCTAAACTGGCTAACCTTTGTGTCACTGTGTTTTCAGCGATGTCAGATCCACTGATGTGGTAGCCTTCATTCACTAATACTTCTGCAATTCCACCCATACCAGCACCGCCAATACCGACGAAATGGATTTTCTTAATCCGTCGCATTTCTGGGATCATGGTGCGTAATTGGGCGTACTTTTCTGTCTTGGTCATGTCAATCCTTTCGTGCTAATTCAGCACAAATACTCGCGACTCGTTGGGTTGCATCTAATACAGCAACACTTCTGGCTTGATGTGCCATCTGTGAAACAACTTGTCGGTTTTCAGCAAAGAGGGTTAACTTCTCAGCTAAATTATCTGCATTTAATATGGTTTGCGGTAATAAAAATGCCGCTCCCGCTTCAACTAATACTGAAGCATTTTTAGTTTGGTGATCATCCACAGCATGTGGATAAGGCACCAAGATACTGCCGCGTCCTACGGCTGCCAGCTCTGATACGGTTAATGCACCAGAACGGCAAACAACCACATCTGCCCAGCGATAAGCCGCTTCCATATCATCAATAAACTCAGCTACATTGACGCTAGCAGCTTGACCTTTATCTTGATAAAGCGCTTTTACTTTCGCTTCATTGCCTTTGCCCACCTGATGCCAAACGGTCACCGAATGATGCAGGCTAATATGCGCCACAACAGCTGGCATAACATCGTTAAAAATTTTGGCGCCTAAACTGCCGCCCACCACTAATACTTTTAAGGCTTCATCTTCAGCAAATTTGGCGCTTTGTCCTAACTCAAGCAACTCTTGACGAATAGGGTTACCGACCACCTCCGCTTTAACTGCGGGCAAAAATGTATTGGGAAATGCACACAATACTTTGCTGGCAATCTTAGATAACAACTTGTTGGTCATTCCTGGGATGGCATTTTGCTCATGCAGCACCAGTGGAATGCCTGATAATTTAGCCGCAACCCCGCCAGGGCCACTGGCAAAGCCACCCATGCCTAAAATAACATCGGGCTTATATTCATTAATAAAGGCTTTTGCCTGAATGATTGAACGTAAAATTTTAAAAGGCGCGGCTAATTTTCGAATAATGCCATTGCCTCGCACCCCTTTAATATCGATAAACTCAATATCAAACCCATGCTGAGGCACTAACCTTGCCTCCATTCTGTCGGCCGTCCCTAACCAACGAACTTGCCAACCTTTATCTGCTAACGCTTTAGCTACCGCTAATGCAGGGAACACATGTCCACCTGTACCGCCCGCCATTACCAATAATTTCGGTGCGTTGGTCATATTAGGGCTCATTTTTTTACTCTCCCTTGCACCGCTTGAATCAAACTTATTCGCCGTTCATGGTCGATGCGGATCAATAACATCGCTGCCGCTGTCATCACCCACAAACTACTGCCACCATAACTAATAAAAGGTAACGTCAAGCCTTTAGTCGGTAACATACCGATACTGGCGCCAACGTTAACCACTGTTTGGAAACAAATCCAAATACCAATACCGTAGGCTAAATAACTTTCAAACGGACGTTGAATACTTAAACATAAGCTGCCCAATCGAATGGCTCTAAATGCCACAAAAAACAATACTGTTAATACACAAACAATACCTACGAAGCCTAACTCTTCACCAATCACGGCAAAGATAAAGTCGGTATGCGCTTCAGGCAGGTAAGATAATTTTTGAATACTATTACCTAAACCTTGACCGAATAAGTCACCACGGCCATAAGCCATTAATGACTGAGTCAACTGATATCCGCTACCAAATGGGTCTTCCCACGGGTCCATAAATGAGGTTACCCGCCGCATCCGGTAAGGCTCAAAAATCACCAAAAAGATAAACGAGCCAATACCAAAAAACATCAACACTAAAAAGTCTAAAATCCGTGCACCAGCAAGAAATAACAGACTTACAGTGCAGACGAACAATACCACTACGGTACCTAAATCTGGTTGTGCTAAAATCAATACTGCGAATAAGGTAAATACGATAATAGGCTTAATAAAACCCCTACTGTTCTCCCTTAATTCACCATGACGACGGACTAAATATCCCGCCATGTAAACAATAAACACAAACTTTGCGATTTCAGCCACTTGAATTCGCACCGGTCCAACACTTAACCAGCGCGTCGCGCCATTAACTGTGGTTCCGACAATCAAGACTGCAACCAGCATCAGTAACACAGCCAGCACCAAATACGCGCTATAGCGTTCCCAGGTTTTCATTTCTATATTGAGCACAGCGTAAGCAATCACGCCACAACCCATTAAATACGCCACATGACGATAAATAAAATGAAATGGGTTATCTGTCAGTTTTTGCGCTTCTGGCATTGAGGCAGACATCACCATCACAAAACCAAATGCAATCAAGCCCATTACCGCAACCAATAAACTGCGGTCATATAGCTGCTCACTAGGCCCACTCTCAGACAAGATATTAGGCCACGGCCGCTTGAGGACTTGTTGGAATAAGCTAAGTTGCTGCTCAGCCTTCGCCATCGGCAATTTGCTCCACTAATTGCTTAAAGTCATTGCCGCGTTCCATAAAGTTTTTGTACATATCAGTACTCGCACAAGCTGGTGACAACAATACGATATCGCCTGAGAACGTTATTTCTACGGCTTTATTGACCGCTGCAGCAAGATCGCTGACCTGAATACTATCAGCCTTTAAAGCTGCGATTTTTGCACCATCTTTACCAAAGGTAATTAATTGAGTGACGTTATTGAGCGACTCCCTCAGCTCTTTAAAGTCTGAGCCTTTACCGTCTCCACCAGCAATCAGTACTAAGTCACCTAAATGATCACTTAAGCCATTTAATGCCGCTACAGTTGCACCAACATTAGTCGCCTTAGAGTCATTTATATAGGTAACGCCTTGCTTAATACCCGCCATTTCACAACGATGTTCAAGACCTTTAAAGTTGCTGGCAACCTCGGTCATAAACTTTTTATCAATACCGCAAGCATCGGTTAGTGCCATAGCAGCAAGTAAATTGGCGTGATTATGACTGCCGATTAAACTGACCTCATGCAGATTCATGATTTCACTTTCACCGTGGAAAATCTTGCCATCAGCAATCCCCCAAGCATCGCCTTCAGGTACACCTAAACCAAAGGTATTTTGGTTTGTTGGCTCATCAGGAAATGTCAGTGGGTCATCACGGTTAAACATCACAAAGCGGCTTTGTGGATATAAGCGTAACTTAGCTTCTCTATAAGCATGCAGATCATGATATCTATCCATATGATCTTCACTAATATTAAGGCAGGTTGCCGCCACACAATTTAAGCTAAAAGTGGTTTCCAGCTGAAAGCTAGATAGCTCCAATACAAAAATATCCGCATCGGTTGCCAGTAAATCTAATACTGGAATACCAATATTGCCGCCAACAGCGACCTTTTTACCGGCTGCTTTTAATATGTCGTAAACCAAGGTAGTCACAGTGGTTTTACCGTTTGAGCCAGTAATCGCTACCACGCAAGGTGACTTTTCAGCAACCGCACGGGCAAACAGCTCCACATCGCCAATCACTTCAATACCCATGTCCATCGCCGCGCGAATTTCCGGCGTATCAATAGCGATGCCTGGACTGACAATAATTTGCTGCGCCTGCACTAAAGAGCGGCACATAAAGCCACCAGAAATTAGTTCAACCTCAGGGAACTCTGCTGCCAGAGTATCGCTTCCAGGCGGCGTTCTGCGGCTATCCATCACCAGTGGGGTAATACCTTGGGACATTAAGTAGCGCACAACAGAAATACCTGTTGCGCCTAATCCCAATACGATGTGTGAATAGCATGTTTGCATTGCTAACTACCTTAACTTAAGCGTTGCCAGCCCTAGCATGACTAGGAATAGTGAAATAATCCAAAAGCGCACAATCACTCTTGGCTCCGGCCAACCTTTTAATTCGTAATGGTGGTGAATAGGTGCCATTCTAAAAATCCGCTGACCGCGCAATTTATATGAACCCACCTGTAAAATCACCGACACCGTTTCCATCACAAAAACGCCGCCCATAATCACCAATAACACTTCTTGGCGGACTAACACTGCAATGGCGCCCAATCCTGCACCTAATGCTAATGAGCCTACATCACCCATAAACACTTGCGCTGGGTAGGTGTTAAACCATAAAAACCCTAAACCAGCCCCGACTATCGCGGTACATACAATCACTAGTTCACCAGCATCCGGCAAGTGTGGAATATGTAAATAACTCGCAAACTGTGCATGACCTGATAAATAGGCAATCAATGCAAATGCAGCTGCTACCATAACAGTTGGCATGATAGCTAAACCATCAAGACCATCGGTTAAGTTAACCGCGTTACTGGCACCCACTATGGTGAAGTACGCAAGAACAATATAAAGCAGTCCAAGTTGCGGCATCACATCTTTTAAAAATGGCACCACTAGCTGGGTTTCACCCGGCAGCGTTGCCGAGCTATATAAATAGATGGCTACCGCTAATGCCGCTATGGATTGCGATGCATATTTCCAGCGAGCAATCAGACCTTTAGAGTCTTTTTTTACCACTTTCAAATAATCATCTAAGAAACCAATCGCGCCAAAAGTACCTAATACAAATAGCATGACGATGACATATCGATTTGATAAATCACCCCATAATAAAACACTGACAAATATGCCTGCCAAGATCAGCAAACCACCCATTGTAGGGGTGCCACGCTTACTAAAATGTGACTCTGGGCCGTCATTTCTGACCACTTGGCCAATTTGTAATAACTGCAAACGTTCGATCAATTTAGGACCAAACCACAAGCTGAAAATAAGCCCTGTCATCAAACCTAAGATCGCTCTAAACGTTACATATGAAAAAACATTAAACCCGCTATAAAATTGGGTTAAATACTCAGCTAAATAAGCCAGCATCTACACAAACTCCCCACGCCCATTGGCATCCAACAACACTTCGACTACAGTTTCCATTGCTGCGCTTCGTGAACCTTTAACTAAAATAGTTACCTCACCCGATAACTGATTTACTTTTTTAATCATTGCCTGCGCGACGGATTTAGAATCACTAAAGTGTTCAGAACCAAAGACTTTGCTGGTTTCAGCGCTTAGCTGTCCGCAACAAAACAAGGCATCAATACCCGCTGATTTGGCTTGTTGGCCGACCTCGGCATGCAAAAGGGCGCTATTGTCGCCCAATTCACCCAAATCTCCCAGCACTAAACATCGAAAACCTCGAGTTTGTTTTAACCAGTTAATCGCAGCGTCCACTGATGTTGGGTTGGCATTGTAACTATCATCAACCAGTAAAATACGCCCCAGCTTGTGCGGCACCATTCGCCCTTTTACTGGCGTTAGGCTTGAAAGCCCGTTAATAATATCTTTGAGGGCGACGCCTAATGCAGTACAAATGGCGCTGGCAGCTAAAGCATTACTGACCTGATGCTCTCCAGCTAAAGGAAGCTGCACAAAATGGGACTGGCCAGAAACTTCTAAATTAAAGGCATAACAACCACTTGCATCAGCTTTAAGCGCTAATGCTTTAATATCTGCATCTGTGGTGGCTACTTTAGAAAAACGTAGCTGCTTAAATGCGGCTGATTTTTGCGCCATAAACTCAGCAAAGTCATCATCGGCATTGATAATGGCGGTGCCATCTGCGCTGAGGTGGTTAAAGATTTCCGACTTGGCGTGAGCCACGCCTTCAATTGAACCAAAACCTTCCAGGTGTGCATGGCCGATATTATTTACCAGCGCCACCTGAGGCATCACCAAAGATGAAGTATAGTTAATCTCGCCTTGATGATTGGCGCCCAGTTCAAAAACGCCATATTCATGCTCTTGGGTTAATCGCAATAAGGTTAACGGTACCCCGATTTCATTATTAAAATTACCCGCGGTATAAAGCACGCTATGATGCTGGCTTAAAATAGCTGCCACCATTTCTTTTACTGTAGTTTTGCCATTTGAGCCCGTCAAAGCGATGGCTTTAGGGTTTACTTTAGCGCGCACTAACGCGCCGATTTCGCCCATGGCTATTTGGCTATTTGCCACTATAATTTGCGGAATATCAAGCTCAAGCTGACGTTCAACCAATAAGGCTTTAGCGCCATTATCAATGGCGGTTTTTGCAAAGCTATGGCCATCAAAACGTAAGCCTTTTAACGCCACAAATAAGGTATTGGCTTGCATCGCTCGGCTATCACTGCTGACATCATCAATACAAATGTCATCGCCCACGAGCTTGCCATTAAGGGTTTGCGCCAGCTGTGAAAGCATCAGGGCAATCATAAGCGCTCCTTTAATGCCATGTTAGACGTTGGCTGAGTGAGTTCGATAGCCAGTGCTCTTTCATCATATTCAGTTCTGATGCCATTGGCCTCTTGATAGGTTTCATGGCCTTTACCTGCAAGCAACACAATATCGCCTGTTTGAGCCAGTGAAGCCACGGTGTTAATTGCTTTAATGCGATCAACTTGTGTGAGTGCACGCTCAGGAAATGCCAAACCCGCTAATACATCCTCAATAATGGCCGCAGGATCTTCACTACGAGCATTGTCACTGGTGACCATCACAGTATCAGCAAACTGCTCGGCCGCTTGGGCCATTAAAGGCCGCTTGCCTTTATCTCTATCACCGCCACAACCAAAGACACACCAAAGCTTGCCTTTACAATGAATCCGCAGCGCTTTTAACGCTTGTTCGATAGCATCCGGAGTATGGGCATAATCAACTACCAAGGTGGGACCCTTTGGCTGATTAAAGCGCTCCATGCGACCAGCAACGGGCGTTAATAGTGGCACTAATTCAAGTAACTCTTGCATGTCATAACCTTGCAAATACAAGCCACTTAGGGCTGCCACAAGGTTTGCTAAGTTAAAGTCACCCAATAAAGGCGAAACAATGCGTCCGCGTAGTGCTAAAGTCGTTTTTTGGCTGCTGTGATTATCCAGGTGCGGGTAAACAAAATCACACTGCACACCAGCATCATTGAACTGCATATTGTCAGTATAAAATTGCGCCGTTTTATTGGCGCTAATGCTAAAGCCATAGATGGAATCTGTTGTTAGCTCATCGAACCATTGCTGACCAACACCATCATCAAGATTAATCAAACCATTTTTGACGCAGGAAAAGGTGAACAGACGCTTTTTAGCTGCGCCATAAGCATCCATATCACCATGGTAATCAAGGTGATCACGACTTAAATTAGTAAAAATAGCAGTATCAAAAGGCACGGCTTCCACTCGGCCTTGCACTAAGCCATGACTGGAGACTTCAATGGCGCACACATTGACCCGTTCGGCTTGAAATTGGTGTAATTGACGGATCAAAGTAATGGCATCAGCAGTGGTATTGCCACTATCGATTAATTGACCCCAAACACCATTGCCCAATGTACCCATGACTGCAGCTTTTTGCTGTTTAAGTGATACCAATTGCGCAATAAGCTGGCTAACAGAAGTTTTACCATTAGTTCCCGTAACCCCAATAATCGCCATTGGTGAATGATTAACCGGATACAACTGCGCTGCAACAGCCGAAAGCTGCCGAGTTAATTGAAAAAACGATATCAGCACCGCGCCATTATCTTGGTATTCAACTTGACCATGTTCATCAGGGTTATCGGTATGAATTAACGCCCCCACTGCACCACTTTCAATGGCTTTACTGATAAATTTACGGCCATCAACCTTGTGGCCTGGCAAGGCGACAAATAAACCACCTTGGGATACTTGGCGGCTATCAAGGCTCAGCGTATCCACTGACTCAACGCCAGCATAATGAAACCAGGGTGCTAATAAATCACTAAGCAGCATTATTCAGCCCTCTTAGCAATGGCGGCCAATTTAACTTTTTCTTGTTCATTTAATGGTTCTACATTCAGCATCTGTAACGCACCAGACATAATTTTTGCAAATACGGGGCCTGCCACATCGCCACCGTGATAACGGTCGCCTTTGGGTTCATTAACCACAATAGAAATAGCTAAACGGGGATTATGCACTGGCGCAACCCCGGCAAACAGTGCGACATAATCATCACCGTAACCACCGGCGACAGACTTACGACTAGTACCCGTTTTACCCGCAATAGGATAACCATCAATATGGGCTTTGGTGGCGGTGCCGCCACGTTCAGTTACCCCTAGCATCATTTCCATGACATCTTGGGCGACTTGCTGTGAAATAACTTGTTCACCTTTAGGTGCTTGTTTTAGCTTTAAAATTGATACTGGATACAAGACACCGCCGCTACCTAAAGTGGCATACATTCTGGCTAATTGCAGTGGGGTGGCCGTTAAACCATAGCCATAAGATAAGGTCGCGCGTTCAAAGTCAGACCAACGACGACGATCATGGATAAGGCCGGCGCTTTCACCTGCTAAGTTAATTCCTGAATAATTACCCAAGCCCATTGACTGGTAAGTCCCCAATAATTCTTGCACGGGCATCGATAAAGAGACTTTACTGATCCCCACGTTACTAGACTTAACCAAGATTTTATCTAAGGTCATATTGCCGTAATTAACCGTATCACGCACTTGACGGCCACCAACACGCATCCAGCCTGGTGAGGTGTTAATCATATCATCACGTTCAACAGTGCCCGCTTGCAGCGCAGCTGCGACCACAAAAGGTTTTACAGTGGAGCCCGGCTCAAAAGTATCGGTTAAGGCGCGGTTGCGCATGCGGTGAGATTGTAAGTTTTCTCGAGAATTGGGGTTATATGACGGTGTATTCACCATCGCCAGTACTTCGCCGGTGTGTACATCAAGTACCACCACTGAGCCTGAAGTGGCTTGGTTTATTTCTGTGGCGCGTTTTAATTCGCGATAAGCTAGCTGCTGAATGCGTTGATCGATACTCAAGACTAAATCATTTGAGCTCTCGCCTTCTTCCACCATATCTAAACGCTGTACTACTTTACCATCGCGGGATTTACGGACTTTTTGTTTTGAAGGGGTACCAGTAAGCCAGCTATCGTAAGCACTTTCGATGCCTTCAATGCCTACATCATCAATATTAGTTAAACCCACTAGCTGGGCGGCAGTTTCACCTGCGGGATAATAGCGGCGTGATTCAGACTTTAAATAGATGCCAGCAATTTTCAGTTGCTTGATGTATTCCGCTACCGCAGGGGTCACTTGACGCTTAAGGTAAATAAAGCGCCTTTTAGGGTCGCGCTGCACCTTACTCACAATCTCATCAACTGGCTCATGTAAAATATCTGCCAGCGCTTTCCAGCGGCGCATATCTTTAAATGCATCTTTATCGTGGGATATTTTAGGATCAGCCCACACAGCTCGTACTGGCACACTCACTGCCAGCATTTCACCATTTCTGTCGGTGATTAGGCCGCGCTGTACTTGATTACTGGTGGTGCGTAAGGTGCGCATGTCACTTTCGTGACGTAGTTTTTCAGGCTCAATAATTTGAATATAGGCGGCACGGGCAATTAACGCAGTAAACAGCAGCAGCACAAAACCCACCACAACGAATAGTCGCCATGGGATCAGTTCAGGGTTTAATTTACGTTTAGCTTGTCTGCTCATTATTCCTTTCTCATTGCAGCCTTATAACCACTTCTTCTTTAGGTAGTGGTCGCACCATTTTTAAATCTTTAGTGGCGATCCTTGTCACTCGACTGTGTTCTGACTTAGATTGCTCTTCCAGCAACAAGTTGCGCCATTCAATATCTAAACGATCACGTTCTTGTAATAGCTGATCTAATTGCGAGGTCTGTTTTCGGGTCGCATAGCTGGTATACACCACACTCATCGCATTGCCGACTACAATTAGCGTCAGCAATAATATCCACTTGTGCTGCCAAATATCGGCTAACACAATGCGGGATAAATTGATTGATGACGGTGCCAATATAACCTCAGTAATTAATAATCAAGTCGCTGCGCAACGCGCAACACCGAGCTTCTTGCTCGTGGGTTTTGTTCAATTTCGACATCAGAAGGCTTCATCGCCTTACCAATGGCTTTTAACTTTTTAGATTTATTAATTTCAGCTTCAGTGATGGGCAAGCCATGAGGTACGCTTTCACCTTGGCTATGGCGACGAATAAAGCGCTTCACCATACGATCTTCTAATGAATGGAAACTGATCACCGATAAACGCCCTTCTGGGGCCAGTACCGACACAGCACCTTCAAGGGCTTGATCAATTTGCTCTAATTCACTATTGATATAAATTCTAATCGCCTGGAACACCCGCGTTGCAGGATGCTTATTACGCTCTTTATTTTTAGTAATTCGGGCAATAAGGTCAGCTAAATCTTTGGTTCTTAAAAAGGGTTTTTCATCTCGATCAGCAGCAATACAGCGAGCGATGTGACGCGAGTTTTTCTCTTCGCCATAGGTTTTAAATACCCAAGCCATATCTTCAATTTCAGCTCTCGCTAACCACTGAGCGGCCGTTTGACCCTGGCTGTTATCCATACGCATATCCAATGGACCATCACGTAAAAAACTAAAACCACGCTCAGCATCATCTAATTGCGGTGAAGACACACCTAAATCCAATAACACGCCATTGATTTTGCCTTTCAAACCTAACTTAGTAACGTATTCGGCCAACTGACCAAAGCCACCATGCACAATTTGAAAGCGAGGATCATCGGCGAACTGTTTAGCCGCTTCAATGGCTTGCGGATCTCTATCGATGGCAATCAAGCGGCCGTTTTCACCGAGCTGACTCAGCACATGCCTTGAATGACCACCACGACCAAAGGTGCCATCAATATAGATGCCATCCGCTTGGATATTTAAACCATCAACGGTTTCTTGTAGCAGTACAGATAAATGGGCAAATTCTTGGCTCATCAGACTCTTCTTAATTAATTATTTATAATGAAAAATTAGCTAATCTTTCATGGCTAGTGAGATCTTCTGCTTGAATTAGCTGATGACTTTCGTCCATCTGCAACTGCCAAGCGGCTTCATCCCACAACTCAAACTTATTCAGCAAACCCACCAGCATGGTTTTCTTTTGCAGGCTGGCAAATTGTCTTAATGCGGGGGGAACGAGCGCACGACCATTACCATCTAACTCACATTCATGAGCGTGGCCTAATAATCTTCGTTTCATGGATCGTTCAATGTGATTGGTGTCTGACAGCTGCATTAGTTTTGCTTCTATCAGTTCCCATTCATGGATTGGATAAATCAATAAACAAGCTGATTGGATATCAACGGTGATGACGACAATGCCACTGTGCTCAACACGCAAGGATTCTCGGTATCGCATTGGTATTGCGATCCGTCCTTTTGCATCCATATTTATCGCACTGGCGCCCCGAAACACGATCATTAATCCCTATGATTTGTTATTAAAATTCCCACAAAAATCCACAATTCCCCACAACCCTTAAGTTTAGGGACACAACACAAGTATTGTCAAGGGATGAGAAGATTAATTAAATCCAGTTCTGAAGCGGGTTCGCAGCAAATTTGATTTAATTTGTTCTAGGTGGAGGAAAGTGGATTTTATGGGGCTAAATGAACGAAACCATACACATAACAACGACTCTATCGAGTAAAATGTGACTAAAATGTGCTAAAAATTGACCATTATCATCTTAAAATGACAATGCCCACTGTATCAAAGTTATATCTTGTATAATAAATATTCGCTCACGATGTGAGAAAAACCAGTTCAACAAATTTTATTGCTGCCTTGCGCTTTTAAACCTAAGCAAATTCCAAACTTTTAATATTGCCTTTACGCTAAAACATCCTCAAACAAGGATGACTGCTGGCGTCATATATTCAAACCAATAGCCGCTCAATTTACAATCAAAACGGCCGATAACAAGATATACTGAATACAGCCTTGAAGGAGGTAATAATGAACCTAGATATTCTCTATGCTGTGACTGCCAGACCGCCAAGGCAGGTTACCACGCCTAAAAAAGAGGTGAAAAAAGTCACTGACTCAGCTGTTATCAGTGCTGATAGCCATGAAGCGCCGCAAGCACAATTGCCACCAGCACCATTAACCAGAAAACAGCAGGCCCAAGCTAGCACCAGCGCTGACGCAAAGCAGGCCACTAGTGACAATACCAACTTCACACATATTGATATTGAAATTTAATCGTTTACCAGTGATTTAAAAATGCCCTTTAGCCGATGGTTTTCCTCACCGCCTTTTTCCATCCGCGATACAAATCCTGACGACAGCTATCATCCATTGCTGGTGAAAAATGCTTATCAGCCACGGCAATGTTTTGTAACTCTTCTGTAGACTGCCAAAAGTTAACCGCAAGACCTGCTAAAAAGGCTGCTCCCATGGCTGTGGTTTCAGTCACTTGCGGACGGATCACATCAACATTGCTGATGTCGGCTTGGAACTGCATTAAAAACTCATTCGCCACAGCGCCACCATCAACGCGGATTTGTTTAAGTTCGACCCCTGAGTCTTGTATCATTGCCTCGAGTAAATCCTTGCTTTGATATGCAATGGCTTCTAACGCTGCGCGAATAATATGGCTACGATTAACCCCGCGGCTAAGTCCGACAATCGCGCCTCTGGCATCCGCTTCCCAATACGGAGCGCCCAAGCCGACAAAGGCTGGTACTAAATATACCCCATTGGTGTCGTCCACTTTATTGGCAAAGTATTCAGTGTCATGAGCATCTTGGATCAAGCCCATTTCGTCCCGCAGCCATTGGATCACCGCGCCGCCCATAAATACTGCCCCTTCAAGGGCATAGTTAACCTTTAAATCAGCGCCTATAGCAATGGTGGTTAATAGGCCATGATCCGATACCACTGCCTTATCACCGGTGTTCATCAGTAAAAAACAGCCTGTGCCATAGGTATTTTTGGCCATTCCAGGTTCAAAACATAATTGACCAAATAATGCCGATTGCTGATCCCCTGCCATACCCGCCACGGTAATATCGCCACCGACAATGCTGGTTGAACCGTAGACCGCACAAGAGGGTTTCACTTCAGGTAACATCGAAGCCGGAATACCAAAGGCCGTTAATAACTTGTCATCCCACTGCTGCTGATGGATGTTAAACAACATGGTCCGTGAGGCGTTGGTGGGTTCAGTAACATGTACTTTGCCTTTTGTGAGCTTCCACACCAGCCAGGTATCTATGGTGCCAAATAACAACTCACCGGCCTCGGCCTTTTCTCTTGCACCTTCAACATTATCTAGAATCCACTTGATTTTTGAGGCGGAAAAGTACGGGTCGAGCACCAAGCCTGTGGCGGATTTAATATAAGCTTCATAACCATCGGCTTTGAGTTGCTGGCATATACTTTGGCTGCGACGACACTGCCACACAATGGCGTTATAAATCGGCTTGCCGGTTTTTTTATCCCACACTACGGTGGTTTCACGTTGGTTGGTGATGCCCATAGCGGCAACATCATCACCGCTAATACCTGCTCGAGATAGCACTTCAATCAATGATGAACTTTGAGATGACCAAATCTCCATTGGATCATGCTCGACCCAACCGGCCTGAGGATAAATCTGGGTAAACTCACGCTGCGCTACCGCAACCATGTTGGCTTTATGGTCAAATACAATGGCACGAGAGCTGGTTGTGCCTTGATCTAATGCAATAATGTATTTCTTAGCTTGCATATCACTATCTCATATTATTTATTTTAGTTTGTTCACATAAACTGAAAGTAGTGAATCAACTACCCGTTTATTTATGTGATTTATCATGCTTTACATTGCAATGCTTGTGCTGTCATCACAGTTATAAGGGTTTATTCTACCTAGACATGCTATGTCACTTTGGGGTAAAGCCAGTAAGCACCTAATAACTTAGCATATGACGATGGCTTTACTTCATACTTTGGCTTGTCAAATATAGCTGGCGTATCGATATTAGTCTTATGATTTTCAAATAACAAAAAGCCCCGCAATTGCGAGGCTTTAAATGTATTAATAATACTGTCGACTACATTTTGTAGCTAAACTGCACACCTGCTAACCACACATCGGCTTCAACATCACCGCTGTAGTTCACAGACGCTAAACCTAATAAGTCTTGAGTCTCATCAATTGGTGCATCACCAATGCCTTTGATGTAAGTGATGGCAAAATCAACCGTAAGGTTTTTACTGGCTTGATAACCCGCACCGGCACTAAACCATAAACGATCTGAATCTGGGATTGTTGTTGAACGGTATTCGTCTTGCGCAGCACCTTGATCTAGTGCCATACCGCCACGAACTAACCACTTGTCATTGAGCTGGTAAGTGGTACCTAGTGCAAAGCGCCAGTTATCTTTGAAGTTTTCTTCTTTAACTAAATCAGACTCCAATGGTAAACCCGTTGTTGAGTCAATTGGCTTAGTTTCGCCAGGGAAGTATGCTACCAACTCATCAAAAACACTCCACTGAGTCCAATTAACGCTGGCGTGCATGGCCCAGTTTTCAGTTAATTGGTGATGAGATGCAAGCTCTGCAAAAGCAGGGATCTCAATAGGTAAGTAACCTTCAATACTAACATTTTGACCACCGTCATAAAGTAGCCCAGACGCATGGCCGTCCAGTTCTAGCTCTACCCCACTGTGATAAGCAAAACCTAAACGGTGCTTGTCATTAATCTGCCAGCTAGAACCAATTTTCCAACCGATGGCGATATCATCACCTTCCATGTATTTAAGACTTGTGCCAGCAGCCGGAAGCATAGGTGCTAAATCAGGCAACTGAGCTTTAATACCATCAATCCAACCTGGCATTGATGCGCCAACATTACCTTCACCGTAAACAATACGCAGACCCGCACCAATGCTAACCGCATCATTGATTTTATAGCCAATGTTTGGGTTAAATTCTACGGTGGTGATTGCAGTATCATCACCAAATATCGCTGCTGAATGAGTTGCATCCAATTCTGTCGCTAAGCCGTAATTTGAATGAAAAGCCAGGCCCCAAGTCCAGTTATCGTTTAACTGATTCGAGTAATAAAAATTTGGGATAAGCGCATCACCGGCAAAATCGATGGCGTTGCTTGGGATAACAATTGGATCAGCCCCTAATAAAGGCGATGAAATACTGGTTTCACCCAGCACATCAACATTAGGCATAATATAAATAGCACCTGCAGACAATTGGCGACCTTCAAGGTAAGTCAACATGGCAGGGTTTTTAGTTTGGGCGCCAGCATTATCCGCCATCGCAGCTTCACCAGCAAAAGCACGGCCTAAACCTGTAGAAGAATATTCAGCTAATTGAAAGCCTGCTGCACTTACTTGAGTCGTTGCCCCTAACAGCATGGCGCTTACTGCCACGGTTAATAATTTCTTTTTCATCATTTGTCCCCGGGTATGCAAATTTATTATTTGCTTAATCTCTTACATCATTAGAGCAATAGCTCAATTTGAAATCGGGGCAAGTGTACTGATGCAGAATATATTTACAACTAAATGCCTAAAAACAGAAGAAATAACTACCTTTTCGGTGTTTGCAATATTTTTAAGTGATAAGGATCACACACCAAGCGAGAAAAAAGCGTCAATTACACTAATTCATTCGCTGAAGCATATTAAAAATAGTTAACCAAAATATTTTTAATATTGATATTCAATAACTTACTAAAGAATATACAACTCACAAACCTGCGCTGAATTTTATAGTTTTTTTAACTACCGATATAAACCGCCAAATCTTATGAATAAATAAACCAATAAATACAATGTGATATATAGTAAATTATTGTTGAGACACATAAAAAAGCCTTCTAGGGTTAGCTAGAAGGCTTTATTTAATACCACGTTGGTACAAGTGTAAGCTTAAATGTTAATCGCCAATGTTGAACTTACAATTGACTCGTCACTCTTACATCAGCCACGCCAAGCAGGAATATTGGCTTCATAGTCGCTAATTGCCGCAGCAAATTCCAGCGTTAAGCCGATGGCATCTAAACCATTAAGCAGCTTGTGCCTTGCTGACTCTGCCAATGAAAAGCTAAATGTACTGCCTTGTGGTGACGTTACAGTAAGAGCTTGCAAATCAACACTGATTTCAGCTCCTTCTTGAGCATCAACTTCAGCCATTAATTGGCTCACTTCCGCTGCGGTTAACTTCACAGGTAATAAGCCATTGTTAATGGAGTTACCGTAAAAAATATCTGCAAAACTTGGCGCGATAATCACCCGTAGCCCAAAGTCAGCTAATGCCCACGGTGCATGTTCTCGACTTGATCCACAGCCAAAGTTTTCTTGTGCTAGCAATATAGACGCGCCTTTATAACGCGGTAAGTTAAGTGAAAAAGTCGGGTTAGGCTGCTCGCCCGCGTCATCTAAATAACGCCAATCATGAAATAAGTGCACCCCAAAACCATCACGAGTGACTTTTGATAAAAATTGCTTCGGGATAATTTGGTCGGTATCAATATTTGCGCTATCTATTGCAACCGCTAAGCCCGTATGTGCTGTAAAAGCTTGCATCTGTTTCTCCTAGTGGGTTGGCAATTAATAAGGCTTACGGATATCAACAAAGTGACCGGCAATGGCGGCAGCTGCTGCCATAGCTGGGCTCACTAAGTGAGTTCGACTGCCACGCCCTTGGCGACCTTCAAAGTTACGATTACTGGTAGATGCACAGCGATCGCCAGCCTCTAAACGGTCATCGTTCATTGCCAGGCACATTGAGCAACCAGGCAAGCGCCATTCAAACCCTGCCTCTAGGAATATTTTATCTAAACCTTCCGCTTCTGCTTGCAGTTTCACCTGTCCAGAACCCGGTACCACAATAGCGGTGACGCCTTCGGCCACTTTACGGTTTTTAGCATGATGGGCTGCGGCACGTAAATCCTCAATACGGGAGTTAGTACATGAGCCAATAAAGACTTTATTAACCGCAATATCCACCATATTGGTGCCAGAAGTCAGGCCGATATACTCAAGCGCTTTTTCCATGCTGTCACGCACAGTTGCATTGGGCTCAGACTCAGGGTTAGGCACTTGTGCATCAATAGATACCACTTGGCCTGGATTAGTGCCCCAAGTTAACTGCGGCGCGATTTCTGCAGCTTCAAGTACCACTTCGGCATCAAATACTGCATCAGCATCCGTTTTAAGTGCGGTCCAATCTGCAACTGCTTGCGTCCAAGCATCAGCTTTAGGGGCAAATTCACGACCTTCAAGATAATCAAAAGTAGTTTGATCAGGTGCGACCATGCCAGCTTTGGCGCCCATTTCAATGGCCATATTACATAAGGTCATGCGCCCTTCCATTGATAAAGCTTCAATGGCTTCGCCGCAAAACTCAACCACGTAACCGGTACCGCCATCCATACCCAAACGGCCAATGATAGCCAATACAATATCTTTAGCCGTAATGCCCTCAGCCACATGACCACGGACTTCAATTTTCATGGTTTTAGCTTTTAACTGACGTAACGTCTGGGTGGCTAACACATGCTCAACTTCAGAGGTGCCAATACCAAATGCTAATGCGCCAAAAGCGCCGTGGGTTGCTGTATGTGAATCACCACAAACAATCACAGTACCGGGCAAGGTAATACCAAGCTCTGGCCCCATGACATGGACTATGCCTTGATTTGGATGATGGATGTCATATAGCTTCACGCCAAATTCTTTACAATTTTGCGCTAGGGTTTCCACCTGAATACGCGCCATTGGGCTCATGGCATCAAGGCTAGCACTTAAGGTCGAAATATTATGATCCATAGTGGCAAAGGTTTTTTCAGGGGCGCGTAATTTACGACCCGCTGTTTTTAAACCACTAAAAGCCTGTGGTGATGTCACTTCATGAACCAAGTGACGGTCAACATAAACAATCGGCGCTTCTGAGTCAGGTGATGCGACAATATGGGCATCCCATACTTTCTCATATAAGGTTTTTGCTGCCATTAGACACCTTCCTTAATAGCATTAGCGATATAGTCACCCATTTCACTGGTTGATTTTGCATTATGACGCTCATCGCTACTTAATAGCTCACCAGTTAAATAGCCAGCTGATAAGGCTTTACCTACTGCGCGTTCTATCGCACTCGCGGCATCTTCAAGTTTTAAGCTATGACGTAGTAATAAGGCTGCAGATAGAATTTGCGCCACAGGGTTAGCAATGCCTTGACCTGCGATATCAGGTGCACTACCACCAGCAGGTTCATACATACCAAAACCGCTGCTGTTAAGGCTTGCTGAAGATAATAGCCCCATTGAGCCGGTTAACATGGCAATTTCGTCTGACACTATGTCACCAAATAGGTTCGAACACAGCATCACATCAAATTCATTTGGGCGACGTAATAATTGCATGGTGGCATTGTCGATGTAGATATGTTCAAGCTCCACATCAGGGTAGTCTTTAGCCACTTCTTCAACCACTTCACGCCATAACACTGAACAGGCTAATACGTTAGCTTTATCTACTGAGGTGACTTTTTTGCGGCGACCTTGAGCAGACTGAAACGCAATTCGGGCAATACGCTCTATTTCACGACGGCTATAGCGCATGGTATCGAAGGCTTCTTCATCCAGGCCTTCGCCTTGACGACCTTTTGGCTTACCAAAGTAAATGCCACCCGTTAATTCACGCACACATAACACATCAAAGCCACGTGAAGAGATATCACTTCGCAATGGTGACATATGTTCAAGCCCTGCGTGTAATTTTGCCGGACGTAAATTACAAAACAGTTCAAAGTGACCACGTAGCGGTAATAATGCGCCACGCTCTGGCTGATCATTGGGGGCTAAGTTTTCCCACTTAGGCCCGCCAACACTGCCGAATAAAATGGCATCTGAGGCTTCACAGCCTTTTAAGGTTGCATCAGGCAGCGGGCAACCATGGTTATCAATGGCAATACCACCCACATCGTACTCAGCATATTCAATGTCCAGCGCAAATCGGGCTTCAACTTCATTAAGCACTTTACGTGCCTCAGCCATGACTTCTGGCCCAATACCATCTCCGGCCAATACAGCTATTTGATAACTCATACTCCACCTAACTCCCTTTCTTTATGAATCTGTTGTTTAAAATCAGCCACTTTATCGGCGCGATAGGTTAAGTTCATGACATGAACTAACGCTTGAGCCGATGACTCGACAACATCTGTTGCCAAGCCGACACCATGGAATGTTTGCTGATTGTATTCAGCTGTAATATCCACTTGGCCTAAGGCGTTTTGCCCTTCGCCTTTAGCGCTTAATTTGTAATTAGTAATATTGATGCTGCGACCAGTTGCACGGGCAATAGCATTGTATGCTGCATCGACTGGGCCATTACCGGTTGCCGCTTCGGTTATTTCTTTGTCATCAACCACTATACGCACCGTGGCAGTGGCTACACCTTCAGTTGAATCTGAGTGCACCATTAAATGTTGCAGTGAGTACTTATCATCATCTTGAGATTGCGCTTCGATAAACACTAAGGCTTCAAGATCATAATCAAATACCTGGCCTTTTTTATCTGCCAATTTCAAAAACTGATCGTAAAGACTGTCCATATCATAATCGGTTTCTTTATAGCCCATTTCTTCCATGCGGTGCTTAATCACGTGGCGACCTGAGCGCGAAGTCATATTCAAGTTATTACGATTAAGGCCAATGCTTTCAGGCGTCATGATCTCATAGGTATTTTTAGCTTTTAGCATGCCATCTTGGTGAATACCCGATGAATGCGAAAATGCATTAGTCCCCACTACCGCTTTATTAGCCTGAATCGGCATATTACATAGCTGGCTTACAAGGGATGAAGTGCGGTGAATTTCTTTGGCATTAATGTTGTTTTCAAGCCCGAGTAAATTCTTGCGGGTTGCCAAAATCATCGCTATTTCTTCTAATGAACAATTACCAGCGCGCTCACCAATACCATTAACCGTACATTCAATCTGGCGAGCACCATGCTCAACAGCAGTAATTGAGTTCGCTACCGATAAACCTAAATCATCATGACAATGCACCGAAATCACCGCTTGATCGATATTCGGCACTCGGTTAAATAAGGTTTGAATAATGCCGCCAAACTCACTTGGGACGGTGTAACCCACGGTATCTGGGATATTAATGGTTCTAGCACCCGCTTTAATAGCTTCTTCTACCATACGGCAAAGGTTATCAATGGGGGTACGCCCAGCATCTTCACAAGAGAACTCAACATCGTCAGTAAAGCGGCGGGCATATTTAACCGCACTCACTGCCATTTCTAATACGTCATCAAATGAACGCTTTAATTTGCTTTCAACGTGAATGGTTGAGGTTGAAATAAAGGTATGAATTCGAAACTGATCAGCAACAGATAATGCTTGCGCTGCGGCATCGATATCTTTTTCTAATGCACGAGATAAGGCACACACTCGGCTATTTTTAATGGTTTTTGCAATGGTTTGCACTGACTGAAAATCACCAGGCGATGACACAGGAAAGCCCACTTCCATAACATCAACACCTAAACGCTCAAGAGCCAATGCAATTTGCAGCTTTTCTTTAACCGTTAAACTGGCTGCTAACGCCTGCTCGCCGTCTCTTAATGTGGTATCAAATATTATGACTCTATCGGACATCTTTTTCTCCATCGAACCTGGTTATTCACGTTAAAGTTTGTTCGCTTTGCTAATGGATTTGAGTGCTTTGCTCATTTAGTTCATTAGACTTTTTTGTTTGTTATATAAATCAATCAGAGGCAGAAACAAAAAACCCCGCGGCTATTAGCGCGGGGTTTGTGAATACTAGTAAACTTATTTAGCTTGTAACACAAAGGACTCCGCGCAAATATTGCGTAAGAGAAGAAGGAGACCCAGTAAAATGTTACCACTATAAATATTCATTTTATTTAACTAATTATTCTGCGATTAATTTATCTATACCCACTTTTTATCCTGACCAGCTGGCTGTGTCAACCCCAATTTATTCATCTTTTGTGCAACACTGCAGCTTAAAAGCCTGATTTACTCATCGCTTTTAAGCACAAATAAATCCCCACATGCCCGTACACTGCTGTTTACACGTAATTTATCGTTTATTTTTGACTTTATTAATATGCAAAAAAATGGATTTGAAATTTCTAATATTAATCTGTTTAAAGGAAGGCTTTAGTTATATCTAAGCACAAAGAAGCTTAGCTCTTTACGAGGCTAAGCGAGGAAGATAAACCATGACATGCTTGTTTTAAAATGCAAACAGACTAGAGCAATCAAAGCCATCAAATGATTAGGTAGGAGTGTTTATAAGGAACTAGAACCAGCATTAGCGGCTAAGTAGTCACCGCCAATGCTGCAGATAAGCAGGTTAAGCTAAAGCAATTAACATAGCCTTGAAGGCGAGTGAGTTAATTCTCAATCAAATACTGACTAATTTCATCAAGAAAATCACCGCCGAAGCGACTTAGCTTTCGCTCACCGACACCATTTACTGCCAGCATTTCACCGGCACTGGTGGGCACCATCGCCGCCATTTCCGCTAAGGTGGCATCATTGAACACCAAGTATGGTGGCACATCATGTTTTTCAGCCAGTTCACGGCGCAGTAGCTTGAGCCTGGCAAACAATTTACGATCATATTGCTGCGGTGCACGTGATGAACTGGTGCGGCGCTTAGTAGTCACTAATTGAATGCGAGGTTCAGCTAGCTGTAAGCTGGCTTCCCCGCGTAATATTGGTCGTGCTGATTCATTTAGCTTTACTGAAGAGCCGCGAGTAATATCTTGGCTCGCTAAACCTAAATGAATAAGTTGCCTAATCACACTGAGCCAATATTCATGACTGTGATCTTTACCAATGCCCCAAGTGGACAGCTTGTTATGGCCGCGATCCATCACGTTGGCGGCTTTTGAGCCCCGCAGTACATCAATGACTTGGTTAACACCGAAATATTGATTGAGTCTAAAAATGCACGACAGCACTTTTTTGGCATCTTCGCTGCCATCATAACGCTTAGGAGGGTCGAGACAAATATCACAGTTACCACAAGGTTTTGAGCCACTTTCATCAAAGTAATGCAGTAATACTTGTCGACGGCAGGTTTGCGCTTCAGCAAAGGCTGCCATGGTATTCATTTTATGTAATTCAACGTCTTGCTGTGGGCCAGGTTCTGATTGCTCAATCAAGTGCTTAACGCGGCCTATATCGGCAGGATCAAACAACATATAAGCTTCGGCATCTAAACCATCACGGCCGGCACGGCCTGTTTCTTGATAATAAGACTCTACACTTTTGGGGATATCGTAATGCACCACAAAGCGGACGTTGGATTTGTTAATCCCCATACCAAATGCCACAGTGGCGACCACAATATCGATTTTGTCTTTTAAAAACTTATCTTGAATCGCGCCACGCTCTTCTTGGGTCATCCCCGCATGATACGCCGCTGCACTAAAGCCTTGCAGTTTTAAGCGATCGGCAACTTCATCGACTCGCCTACGGCTACTACAATAAATGATGCCATTACTGCCCTTTTGCAATTGTAAAAACTGTTTGAGCTGATTAGCTGCATTAAGTTTTTCAACCACGGTATAGCGAATATTGGGACGGTCAAAACTGGAGAGTAAACAAAAAGGACTGATTTGAAGGCGCTGACAAATACTTTCACGGGTGGCCTGATCGGCCGTCGCGGTTAACGCCATCAGTGGCACATACGGGAACAACTGTTTCAGTTGGCCAAGGGCGGCATATTCAGGTCTAAAATCATGACCCCATTGACTAATACAGTGAGCCTCATCAATGGCAAACAGTGAGATTTGTAACTCATGCATCCGCTCGATAAAGTCAGGCCGCAGCAAACGCTCTGGTGATACATAAAGCAGTTTAATTTCGCCTTTGTGTAAGCGTTTTAAAATCTCAACGGTTTCATCGCGGGGTAAAGAGGAATTCAAATATGCGGCGGCAACACCTGACTGAGTCAAGCTATCAACTTGATCTTTCATTAACGAAATCAGCGGCGAGACCACAATGGTTAATCCCGGGAGGATCAATGCTGGCAACTGATAACACATACTCTTACCGCCACCGGTTGGCATAATCACTAGGGTATCTTGGCCACTTAAGGTCTGCTCAATGATCTCACGCTGACCTTCGCGAAAGTCACGATAACCAAAGATTTGCTGTAATTGCTGTCCAAGCACATCTTCCACAACTGGGGTTGCTGAGACAATCGCTTGCGCTGGAACTTGAGACTCGACTGGGCTAGAAATAAGATTATCCATTAATAGGGCTTGAGATCAGATGCAGCATTTTAAAGCACTGAGGCGAAGATGTCTGCACACAAACCGCAACAGCTCAAATATGCAGCATTGATTTTACCAAAGGGATTAGGCTAGATTAAATGCTCTACAATAATAACGATAGAAATTAGGCTGCATATGACTACGGATGTCCAACTACAAGCATTAAAGCAAGTCGCTGAAATATTTGACCAACATGTGCCATTTCATAATTTACTCGGCTTAGAGATAAAGCGCTATGACGAAAATGGTGTCGAAGTGGTGATAAAAATGAAGCCTGAGCTTATTGGTAATATTCATCAAAATATTTTACACGGCGGAGTGACGGCAACCTTGCTCGATGTAGTTGGCGGGCTGACCTGTTTTGCCGGCTTAGTATCAAGCAGAGACGACTGGACCTTGGAGCAATTACAACAACGTCTAACCACCTTAGGCACTATTGATATGCGGGTTGATTTTTTGCGCCCTGGACGTGGAGAAATATTTACTGGCACTGGTTGCGTCATTCGTTCAGGCAATCGGGTGTCAGTCTGTCGCATGGAATTACATAACGAACAAGGTACCCATATCGCCTTCGGTACTGGGACCTATATGGTGGGTTAACTCATTAGGACTAAATCCATAAAAAACGAACATAAACATAAACTTAAAACATCTTAGCTTGCCGCTTTATACCAACTGCGATAATGCTGAGGCTAATTAGTGGATCTTATTGAAAAATGATCCAGCTATTAGCTTGAGAGATCGGCAAAGGCAACCTACAATCGCCCTCTCTTTGTCAGTTGTTTGTGGAAATTCATGCAAGATATTGAAACACGTAAAGGCATTATCCTCGCCATTTGTGCTTATTGCTTATGGGGCATAGCACCACTGTATTTTAAATTACTGGCTGATGTGTCAGCCTTCGAAATCTTGGCTCACCGCGTGGTGTGGTCCTTTATCTTTATCATCATTTTAATGCAGTTTATTGGCGGATTTTCACGCCTAACACTGTTATTGAAAAAGCCAAAACAATTACTGGTGTTGGCGCTGACCTCGGTACTGATTGCACTTAATTGGCTGATTTTCATTTGGGCGATCAACAACGGCCACATGCTCGATGCCAGTTTAGGTTATTTCATTAATCCACTATTTAACGTATTGCTTGGAATGGTATTTTTATCTGAGCGGTTACGAAAATTACAGTGGTTTGCGGTGGCGCTTGCCTGTATCGGGGTGCTCATCCAGCTCATCTCCTTTGGCTCTATCCCATTGGTGTCTTTAGCGCTGGCAGCATCATTTGGTTTTTATGGTTTATTACGTAAAAAAGTCAACATTGATGCTAAAGCGGGTTTATTGGTTGAAACCGCTATTTTACTGCCTGTGGCATTAGCTTATTTAGCCCTAACGCTTGATACCGCATCGGCAAATATGCTCACTAACGATATTGGAATGAACTTAACCTTAGTGGCCGCAGGTATTGTTACCACCATTCCACTATTGTGCTTTGCAGGGGCAGCCATTCGTATCCCATTATCCATGCTAGGTTTTTTCCAGTATATTGGCCCAAGTATCATGTTCATGTTGGCAATATTTTTATTCAAAGAGCCTTTTGATATTGAAAAAGGGGTCACATTTGGCTTTATTTGGAGTGCATTAGTGTTGTTTACCGCTGATATGGCGCTGCAGCGCCGTCACCGTTTAAAGCAAAGCTAATAGCTATCGCCTTTTCAATGCTTCATTGCCGCAATGGCTTTCATTGCGGCCTCGTTATCCTCTAGGGTTACTAGCATTACATAGCCTCTAGTGGTTGGCAGTAGCAAGGCATCGTCCCTTGTGAGTGACACCAGCGCCTTATCGCCGTTTTTAAGGGTAAACCATCCTAGTGAGTATCCGGCAATGCCTATGCCGTTTGTACGCCACTGTGGCGTTAATTCTAATTCAGTTGTTAAGTCCACTACTCTCACTTGCTGCCAAAGTAATTCATCCGTGTTGAAATCCTGACTGTAAAGGGGGATCGATAACGTCAAAGGCTTATTGTCAGGCTTTAGCGTCAACTGGCTATTATTGGTTTGATACAGGGTCCATGAGAACAGCATAAACAGGAATAAAATAATCCCGTAGCTAACATACAACGCAGTGCTCGGTAATTTCTTTACCCAAATCAGCGCCGTTAGCCCTACTAACCCAACCAGCACCCCGACAAAATTGAACATGCCGTGACTGCTTAATCCTGCTAATGCTATTTCAGTCATTTTTCCTACTTAGTGATGTGTTTTTATAAGGATACATCTTTATTCATTTTTCAATATTATCATAATCTTCATAACATGCTGACCGGCATAGTTTTATCACCCCAAATCTTGCCTAAAAATCAGTAACCATGATGAGTTAACATCTGAAATACACAAAAATGCCACCGTAAAGTAACCTCCACGGTGGCATTGCTATAACGGCACAATCGCAATACAGCTTACAAGTCCAACGCCAGAACTTTTGAATTGCGTTGGAAGTTATACAGCTTCTTTTTTGCGTTAGGCAGCTGTTCAACATCAACAATATTAAAGCCGAACTCCAAGAACCAATGAATACTGCGGGTGGTTAAGGCAAACAGTTTCGAATAACCTCGAACCCGTGCTTGGCCAATAATATTGTTCAGCAACACACTGCCTCTGTCAGCATCACGATAGTCTTGATGCACCACTAAACAGGCAAACTCACCGGCATTGTCTTCTTCAAAGGGATATAACGCCGCGCAGCCAATGACTAAGCTATCGCGCTCAATCAACATAAACTGCTCAATTTCCATTTCCAGCTGCTCACGGGAGCGGCGCACTAGCACCCCTTGCTCCTCTAATGGGCGAATAAGGTCTAATACTCCACCGATATCGCCAATGGTGGCGCGTCTTAAGCGCTCAGCGCTTTCAGTAACAATTTGGGTACCAATACCTTCACGGGAGAACAACTCTTGTAGCAAAGTGCCATCTTCAAGGTAGCTCACCAAGTGACAACGTGGAATGCCATTACGACAAGCATCAATACTGGCCTTTAAAAATGCCATGGTGCCCACACAGGATTTACCCGCCGTTTGCATTTCATCCAAGATGGACTGCGCACCATTTGGCATCAGCTCAGCAATCACCTCGCCGTCTTTGCCCAAAATGCCGTGGGTATTACTAAAACCAATAATTTTGTCGGCTTTAAGCTTTATAGCCACTTTGGTGGCCACTTCTTCGGCGGTTAAGTTAAAACATTCGCCAGTGACAGAAACCGCAATAGGCCCCATCAATACAATACAATTTTTTTCCAGCTGGCGTTCAATACCTTGAGTATCAATACGGCGCACTTTGCCCGTTAGGCAAAAATCCACCCCGTCATCGACTCCCAAAGGCTGAGCAATAACAAAGTTGCCACTGACAAGGTTGATTTGTGCATTTTGCATTGGGGTGTTGCCAAGGCTCATTGACAGCCTTGCTGTAATATCAAATTGCACTGAGCCTGCAACTTGTTTAATCACTTTTAATGAGTCTTCATCAGTAATGCGCACGCCGTTGTGATAACTCGGTTCAATACCCGCACTGTGCATGGCGCTATCAATTTGCGGCCTTGCGCCGTAGACCAACACCACTTTAATCCCTAAGGAGTGCAACAAGGCGACATCGTTTAAGATGCCTCTAAATTGATTATGCAGCAGGGCTTCGCCGCCAAGCATGACAACAAAGGTTTTTCCGCGATGAACATTAACGTATGGCGCTGAATGGCGGAAACCATCAACCAGCTCTGTGGTTCTTAAAGGCACATTAACCCCTAAACAAATAATCAATCAGAACAGTCAGTGACAAAACCACCAACAAATATAATTACGCAATAATATTGCATTTAAATTCACTTTAAAAGCATTTTATCGCATTAGTAATAGTTTTAGACCATAAATAGTGCCTATAAAGCAGTAAATAAGCTCACATAACCGCCAAATAGTTCAAATGGCGTTTATGCATAAGGCGGCAATATAGCGTCAATAAGTGAATAATGAAGACAAAATAAGCGTAACGACCTCTATCACTGTAAGGCGTTGTTTATAAAGCAAGAGAAAAGCATAACTGATTGAAATTGATAACGCGGAGATCTGGATTACATTTTTGACAGGCAAAAAAAAAGCCCCATAAAGGGACTTTTTTAAAAGAACAAAATCAATTACTTGATTTTAGCTTCTTTGTACATAACGTGCTGGCGAATAACTGGATCAAATTTCTTGATTTCCATTTTTTCAGGCATGTTACGCTTATTTTTTTCAGTAGTGTAGAAGTGACCAGTTTTAGCACTAGATACTAATTTGATCTTCTCACGATTACCTTTAGATTTAGCCATTTTCTATTATACCTTCTCGCCGCGGGCACGAAGTTCTTTAACAACAACTTCAATACCTTTTTTGTCGATGATACGGATACCTTTGGTAGATACACGTAGTTGCACGAAGCGTTTTTCTTCTTCTAACCAAAAACGGTGGTTTTGTAGGTTAGGTAAAAAACGACGACGAGTCGAATTTTTAGCGTGCGAACGGTTGTTACCAACCATAGGCTTCTTGCCAGTAACTTGGCATACTCTTGACATGTCAATCTTCTCCAAAAACAATTTTAAAACGCTCGAGCATTTATGTGCCTCGTGTGGCCGTCGCCCGAGGCACAAAGAGGGCGCATTTTATACACGATAACAAAAATAAGGTCAAGCGTTGTTTAATTTATCCACCCGCGTTCAGCAAAAGAAACTATCTCCTGATCGCCTACAACCATATGATCTAAAAGAGAAACATCGATAGTAGATAAGGCTTTTTTTAATCTGTCAGTAATTTGCCGATCTGCCTGACTTGGCTCTGCAATGCCAGACGGGTGATTATGACACACTATGACTGCCGCAGCTTTTTTTTCCAACACCAAGCTCACCACTTCACGTGGGTAGACTGATGCAGAATTAATCGTTCCGCGGAATAATTCTACAAATTGAATCACTCTATGTTGGCTATCCAACAATAGTAATGCAAACACTTCATAGGATCGGTCTGATAATTGTCTCATTAAATAGTCCCGAGTTAAATCAGGATTTACCAAAATTTGCCCTCTACGCAGATTTTCTTGCGAAATTCGCTTAGAAATCTCCGATGCCGCCTGTAATTGGGCATATTTTACCGGCCCAACACCCGACAATTGGCAAACTTGACTACGCGGTGCACAAAATAAAGCCCTTAATCCGCCAAACTGACCAATCATATCTCGGGCAAGATCGACCGCATTTTGACCTGCTATGCCATTTCGCAGTAAAACCGCCAGTAACTCGGCATCCGATAAATGCCCTGCACCTAAATGTAATAATTTGTCTCTTGGCCCTTCTCCTTTAGGCCAGTCTTTAATCGCCATAAACACTCCTTGTTTAATGTCATCCGTGATGGGGGCACTCATACTTGTATGAGTAAGTTATAGATAGTGGGTAGCAATAACTTTTTGTAAATAGCGAGTTGTGACCCTTAGTTGTTGTGACCCTTAGCACATCATTATGGTCTATATTTTTAATTTCGGATCATCATCCTTATTTAGATTGTGATATCTTAGCCGCAATATCGCGATGAGCAGGATTGAGCAAAACATGCTGACAAATAAAAAAGTCCTTCTAGGCATAGGTGGTGGTATTGCTGCCTATAAAAGTGCCGACTTAATACGCCGCCTTAAAGAGCGCGGTGCTGATGTTCGTGTGGTCATGAGCCAAAGCGCCATGGAGTTTATTACCCCACTGACAATTCAAGCGCTATCAGGTCATCCTGTGGCCTCAGATTTACTCGATCCAGCAGCTGAAGCCGCAATGGGACATATTGAGCTCGCCAGATGGGCTGATGTGGTTATCGTCGCACCAGCGACAGCTAACCTCATTGCGCGTATTAATGCAGGTATGGCAGATGAACTGTTAACCACCACCTGCCTTGCTACTGAAGCGCCAATTATCGTTTGCCCAGCCATGAACCAGCAAATGTATCGCAACCTTGCAACCCAAGAGAACCTTGCCAACATTAAACGTAAAGGCATCACCGTTTGGGGGCCTGCCAGTGGCGATCAAGCTTGTGGCGAAGTCGGCCCAGGTCGAATGCAAGAGCCCTTGGCCATTGCTGAGCAACTGGTGCAGTATTTCGCCCCAGCTGAAAAACCATTAAACGGTTACAAATTGATCCTGACTGCGGGCCCAACCCGTGAAGCAATCGATCCGGTTCGATACATCTCTAACCATAGCTCAGGTAAAATGGGCTTTTCATTAGCCGCAGCCGCAACCCAAATGGGCGCTGAAGTCACCCTCATTAGCGGCCCTGTTAATCTGGCCACACCTTCAGGCGTTAAGCGCATCAATGTCGAATCAGCACAACAGATGTTAGATGCCGTCATGGAAAACATTGAAGACCAAGCTATTTTTATCGGCTGCGCTGCAGTGGCCGATTACCGCATCGCCACCGTCGCTGAATCTAAAATCAAAAAGTCGGCTGAGCATATGCAACTTGCGCTCGTTCGCAATCCTGATATCTTAGCCAGCGTTTCAGCGCTAAAAAATCGACCTTTCACTGTAGGTTTTGCTGCAGAGACCGATAACGTAGAAGAATATGCCCGTGGCAAGCTTGAACGCAAAAAATTAGATCTTATTGCTGCCAATGACGTATCAATTGCAGGTCTAGGGTTTAACGCCGATAACAATGCGCTGCAGGTGTTCTGGAAAGACGGTAGTGAAAAACTACCCGCAACAGACAAACTGACACTGGCAACGCAATTACTTACTTTGATAGCAGCAAAGATTAAAACATCATGAAAACACCTGTAGAACTTAAACTTCTCGACTCGCGTATTGGCAGCGAGTTTCCTTTACCTGCTTATGCCACCCCAGGCAGTGCAGGTATGGACTTACGTGCCATGATTGATACCACTATGGTTATCGAGCCAGGTGAAACCGTATTAATCCCAACTGGCATAGCTGTACATGTTGCCGATCCAAGCTTAGCTGCCGTGATCTTGCCTCGCTCAGGCTTAGGTCATAAACATGGCATCGTATTAGGCAATTTAGTCGGCTTAATTGATTCAGACTACCAAGGCCCCTTAATGGTGTCTTGCTGGAACCGCAGCGATAAAGCCTACAGCATCGAAATAGGCGATCGTTTAGCGCAGTTAGTTTTTGTGCCTGTAGTACAGGCGCAGTTTACCTTAGTCGATGAGTTTGATACCTCAGAACGTGGTGAAGGCGGATTTGGTCATTCTGGCACCAAATAACCTTTACAAGTAGTCACAATCCTAGGAATAAATAATGGCGGCTAGCCCAAAAATAAATCGTCGTGAGCACATTTTACAGTGCCTTGCGCATATGCTGGAAACCAGCCCTGGTCAACGTATTACCACTGCTAAGTTGGCAGCTGAAGTTGGTGTTTCTGAAGCGGCGTTATATCGCCACTTCCCAAGTAAAGCGAGAATGTTTGAAGGCTTAATCGAGTTTATTGAAGATGCAATATTATCGCGCTTAAACATCATCATGGATGAAGAAAAAGACACCATGAAACGTTGTGAGCTAGTACTGCAACTATTACTGGTGTTTTCAGAGCGTAATCCGGGGATTTCACGAGTCCTCAATGGTGATGCACTTTTAGGTGAAAATGAACGTTTACGCAGCCGCATTAGCGCACTGTTTGCCAAAATTGAAACCCAAATAAAGCAAATACTGCGTGAAAAAACCTTACGTGAAGGCAAAGGTTTTAATATCGACGAAGCCATACTTGCCAACCTACTGCTTGCAGTAGCAGAAGGAAGAATCGCTCAGTTTGTGCGTAGTGAGTTCAAACAAAAGCCCACTAAGCACTTCGATGAACAGTGGCAGTTTATTCAGCAGCAACTGTTGAGAAGCTAACCTATTAGCATTGCTAATATCGCTTATTATGGTCGTTGAATTAACACAAAACAACAACATATCTAAAACGCACTTCGGTGCGTTTTTTATTGCCAATAAATTGTATTTGTTAATTAAATGTCGTACTTTAGGTTTAGTTTATCGATAGCTATCGATAAATATTACCACTACAAAAATTAACAAGGATGTTTATGAAACACACTGCTGTTATTGCAGCCTGTCTGCTGGCCTTTATTCCCTCAATATCTCATGCGGCATCATTATCTGATGCGAGCCTTTTCAGTAAAGGGGCAGAGTTTAGCGATGTCAAAATTTCTCCAGAAGGTGATTACCTCAGTGCATTAACTAGCCACAATGGCAAAAAAACCTTAGTTATTTTAGAAACAAAAACCAAAAAACTGCTCAATGCGCTCAACTTTCCAGGTAATGCCGAAGTCGGCAATTATGTATGGGCAAACCATGAACGTATTGTGCTACAAAAAGTCTATTTAAAAGGTTGGTCCGACATTCCACAATATTATGGCGAATTATTTGCTATTAACGCTGATGGCTCACGCAAAAAATACTTATTTGGCTATAACAGTGGCGAGCAACAAACCGGTTCCCATATAAAGAAAAACACCGCTATTAATGCCACTGCATTCATACTTGATCCAATGCCAGAAAACAATAAACACATGCTGGTCAATGCGATACCATGGAGCAGTGCGCTTTCGAGAGGTTATGATAGCCTTCAAGATGTATATCGTGTCGATCTCTATACTGGTAAAAGACGCAAAATCGTTACCTCTCCCATAGGTAAAGCTAGCTTTTTAACCAATCATACAGGCGAAGTAAAATTTGTAGCAGGTATCGATAGTCAAAATAAAACCCAAATATTTTATCGCCATGAAGGCGATTGGCTGAACAGTAGCAAGCTTAATCTTGGTTTGACTGATTTTTATCCCATTTCATTCGCCAATAACCCTGACACCATTTTTGCCGCAGGCAGAGAAGACAATCACACCTTGGGGGTGTATAAAATTGATTTAACTAGCGGCGAAAAGCAACTGGTTGTTCAAGATGAAGATGTTGACCCAAGCAACTATTGGATTAATAAAAAAACCAAACAGCTTTATGCCGTCGAATTCGATAGCGGATATCCAACTTATGCCTTTGTAGATAAACAAGATCCCCACTCCAAACTAGTTAAACAATTGCTGGCATCACTACCTGGACATCAAATCCAAATAGTCAGTGAAACTAACGATGCTAAACTCTCGATAGTTAAAGCCTTTAATGACCGCAACCCTGGTGATTACTACTTATTTGATACCGAAAAAACCAAACTTGAATATCTTTTATCTGAAAAAAGCTGGCTAGACCCTGATGCCATGGCTGAAGTGAAACCTATCAGCTTCACCAGTCGTGATGGCAAAACGATTTCTGGTTACCTCACCTTACCCGCAGGCAAAGAAGCTAAAAATTTGCCTCTGATTGTTAACCCCCATGGCGGCCCACATTATATCCGCGACAATTGGGGCTTTGACCCACAAAATCAGTTACTGGCGAATCAAGGCATGGCGGTATTACAGGTTAACTTTCGAGGTTCAGGTGGTTTTGGTGGACAATTTCAACAAGACGGTTATCAAAAGTGGGGCTCTGAGATTCAATACGACATCATTGATGGCACCAAATATGTAGTTGACCAAGGTTTTGCAGATAAAGATCGCATTTGTATTGTGGGCGGCAGTTTTGGCGGCTACAGCGCCCTACAAAGTGCCATTATTGAGCCTGATTTATTCAAGTGCGCCATTGGCTTTGCCGGTGTTTACGATTTAGAAATGATGTTTGAAGAAGGTGATGTACAAGAATCTCGAAGTGGCACTAGCTATTTAAAAGATGTGCTTGGGGAAAACCCTCAACAACTTAAAGCCATGTCACCCGCCTTTAATACCGATAAGCTTAAAGCCAGCTTATTACTCGTTCATGGCGGCAATGATGAGAGAGCACCCATTGAGCAGTTAGAGTCATTAGAAAAAGGCTTAAAGCAGCACAAATACCCTTATCAAAAACTAGTCATGGATGATGAGGGTCATGGCTTTTATAATGATGAACATAGAGCCAAATACTACAATAAGATGTTGAGTTTTTTGAAAGATAATCTCAAGTTGTAATTTTGTCGCCTCACACCAAAGCCGATACTTGACTAAAAAGGTCGGCTTTTTTTATTTCAATAATATTAATTTGACCTAAATCACGTTATTATCCCGTCCCTGATCTTTGATGCAGCGCTTGCCCATAAAGCGTTAACGTCATTTTTAGCATACACTCATTAAGTATTACCCCTGTGGTTGGAGGATAAGATGGCACTAAGTGAAGCCGCGTTGAAAGTTAAAGCAGCACTAACTGAACAAGGGCTTGAAACCCCAATGCTGCCTCAAACTTACACAGCAGAAGAGCGTAAGCAGAAAATTGAGCATCATATGAAAGAAATCCTGACATTAATGTCGCTGGATTTATCGGATGATAGCTTGATGGACACCCCACGCCGTATTGCCAAAATGTATGTCGATGAAATCTTCTCCGGCCTTGATTACCAAAACTTCCCTAAAATCACTGTCATCGATAATAAGATGGGCGTTGATGAAATGGTACGAGTTCAAGACATCAGCCTCACCAGCACCTGTGAGCATCACTTAGTGACCATTGATGGCTTTGCTACAGTTGCTTATCTGCCCCGTACTAAGATTATTGGCCTGTCGAAGATTAACCGCATCGTGCGCTTCTTTGCCCAGCGTCCACAAGTACAAGAAAGACTGACTCAGCAAGTGCTGGTTGCCCTGCAAACCTTGCTTGAAACCAAAGATGTGGCGGTAAAAATGGATGCGGTGCATTACTGTGTTAAATCTCGCGGCGTTATGGACTCAACTAGCTCAACCACCACCACTGCATTAGGCGGGATTTTTAAATCAAACCCTGCTACCCGCGCTGAGTTTTTACATCAATCTAAGTGCTAATTTGCTCGGTATAAATTGGTAGCATTGCCAAACAACAGAATCAAAAAAGCCAGTCATATGACTGGCTTCTGCTTTTAGCTTTAAGTGAAGACGGATTAAATACCGTATTGCTCGCGGTAAGCACTCACTGACGCTAGCTCTTTTTCCATACCTGGTTTTTCAGATAAGTAGCTGATCAAGTCAGACAGCTTAACGATAGACACGATGTCACAGCCAAAGTCACGCTCAACTTCTTGAATAGCTGATAACTCGCCTTTGCCTTTTTCTTGTCTGTCTAGGGCAATCAATACGCCTGCAAGGCTTGCATCATGGGCTTCAATGATTTCCATCGATTCACGAATTGCGGTGCCCGCGGTGATCACATCATCCACTAACATCACTTTACCCGCAAGCTCGCTACCCACTAATGAGCCACCTTCGCCATGGGTTTTCGCTTCTTTACGGTTAAAGCAGTAAGGCACATCTTTATCGTGATGATCGCACAAGGCAACCACTGTGGTCGTTGCAATTGGAATGCCCTTATAAGCAGGGCCAAACACTAAATCGTAATCGATACCAGAATCAACTAATGCAGCAGCATAAAAGCGACCAAGACGTGCTAAATCACGACCCGTATTGAATAAACCCGCATTAAAAAAGTATGGGCTAGTACGGCCTGATTTCAGGGTAAACTCACCAAAGCGTAATACCTGACGC
Organism: Shewanella sp. 5_MG-2023; assembly: GCF_030547465.1. Classification (NCBI taxonomy): domain Bacteria; kingdom Pseudomonadati; phylum Pseudomonadota; class Gammaproteobacteria; order Alteromonadales; family Shewanellaceae; genus Shewanella; species Shewanella sp. 5_MG-2023. The sequence goes on along the minus strand of NZ_JAUORC010000014.1, from coordinate 89,116 downwards.
TCAAGCGCAAATTCAATAAACTCACGTTGATATGCTTTCACATTATCTCCTTTATACTGTTATCATTTTTTGTAGAATACATTTTAAAAAAGGGCCCTAATGGGCCCTTAATTCAAATCAATTTTTAGCTTAATGCCGCTTTCTGAATGTCCACGATTTCGCGGATGCCGTGCTTGGCTAACTCAAGTAAGCTTAATAGCTCTTCATGACTGAATGGCTCGCCTTCAGCAGTACCTTGGATCTCAATCATCTTACCGGTTTCTGTCATAACAACGTTCATGTCAGTTTCAGCAGCGCTATCTTCGATATATTCTAAATCGCAGATTGGCTCACCTTTATAAATACCAACACTAACAGCAGCAATAAGGAACTTAAGCGGGTTAGTTTTTAAAATACCTTTACCACGAGCCCAGTTCAGCGCGTCAACTAATGCAACACAAGCACCAGTAATCGCTGCAGTACGTGTTCCGCCGTCAGCTTGAATCACGTCACAATCGATAACGATAGTGTTTTCACCCAATGCTTTCATATCAACAGCTGCACGTAATGAACGGCCGATTAAGCGTTGGATTTCTTGAGTACGACCAGACTGCTTGCCACGAGCAGCTTCACGTTGCATACGGCTATGAGTCGAACGCGGAAGCATACCGTATTCAGCAGTTACCCAGCCTTGGCCTTGGCCTTTAAGAAAACGTGGTACGCCTTCTTCAAAACTGGCAGTACATAAAACTTTTGTGTCACCAAATTCAACCAACACCGAACCTTCAGCGTGAGCTGTAAATTGACGAGTAATCGTAACTGGACGAGATTGTGCAGGTGTTCTGTCGCTTGGACGCATATGCATTTCCTATTGTGTGGAATTGATGACTTAATTTCGCAGCATATTATAGTGACTTGTTTCAGTGGATGCCACGCTTAACAAAACCCTTATTGGATTTTTATTAACAAAACGGCACACTGAGGGATTAAATATTGTTTAAATGATGTGAGACACATGAAAATTGCCATCTTTGGTGCCGGCTCAACAGGCTGTTTTTTAGCAGGCGAACTCAAGCTCGCTAAGCTTGATGTCAGTGTTATTTGCCGGCCACGAATTAAACACAGCATTATTGAAAATAACGGTATTCGGCTTACCGACTATCAAGGCTTAGATCAACGCGTCATGCCAGATGCACTGATGACCGATATCAACCAGTCTGTTAATAAGAGCCGTAATAAAAGTGATAATAATAGCGGCGATAATGAGCAAATAACGCAATTCGATGTCATCTTTGTCACCCTAAAATGCCACCAACTCACCAGCATCATCGATGACTTATTAGCAATATCAACCCAGCAAAGCGCCATCGTATTAATGCAAAATGGCCTAGGTAGCCTTGAAATCCTTCAGCAAGCCTTTAAAAACCGCAATCAAGTAAGGCAAATCTTTCAGGGCATCACCCCGTTTAATGTATTGCAGCAAGACAACGCCAGCTTTCATAAAGGCACTGAAGGGGTATTTACCTTCGAAACATGCCCGCAAACTCACGCCATTGACACCGCGATGAACAAAGCACAGGCAAATATCAGCTGCACATTAGCAACCGATATGGCGGCCATTATTAATGGTAAATTACTGCTCAACCTCAATAACGCCTTAAACGCCATATGTGATGTACCGATAAAGCAGCAATTAAGCCAGCGCAAAACCCGAAAACTGCTGGCCATGGCAATGCAAGAGTGGCTTAAGGTCTGCAAACAAGCACACTTACCACTGGCCCAATTCACCAAAGTTAAACCCCGCTTGCTACCGCTGATTTTATCGCTACCTGATAGCTTATTTACCTTGATAGCAAAACCCATGTTGGCAATCGACCCGCACGCACGTTCATCGATGTGGCAAGATATACACGCACAGCGCCCCACAGAAATTGATTACCTAAATGGCGCAGTCGTAAAGCTTGGGCTCAACCACCAAGTGGCAACCCCAGTAAACAGCGCCATAGTCGCAGGAATTAAAAAATTAGAGCAAGGCAAGACAATCAGTATCGATGAGATTTACCGCATGATCCGAGCTTAACTCGCACCTATATAGCGCCAGCACTTACAGAAAGTTAGCCCTGATATACCGCTAGCATTGCTTTCAGCTAGATACAAAAAAGCCGAGCTCATCACTGCATGCAGCAACCAACTCGGCTTTTTAACGCCTTAAAACAATTAATAGTCGTAAATAGTCTCGCTAAATCTACTTAGTCTTTTTAATCATAGGCAGCACCAACAGCGCCACACCTACCACTAAAAATGGAATACTCAATAATTGCCCTGCACTCATGGTCCAATCTGTGGCATAAGCGGCTTGCTTAACCTTGACCATTTCGATGGCCCAACGTGCGCTGAATACGCTACACAAGAACAGTCCAAAAATAACCCCGTGCTTTTGTTTTAAGTTGGTAAATTTATACACAGCAAACAAAGCAATAAAGATAACTAAATAGCTAATGGCCTCATATAACTGCGCCGGATGGCGCGGCAGCATATCAATACGTTCGAAAATAATGCCCCACGGTTTAGTGGTCGGTAGCCCTAAAATCTCTGAATTGGCAAAGTTTGCCATCCGTACAAAAAAGCCAAATATCGCTGTCGCAATGGCTAAGCGGTCAAGTAAAAACAAAAACGGCATATCGGTTTTACGCTTGTAATAGTAAAGCGCTAAAATGGCACCTAAACCACCGCCATGGCTGGCTAAACCGCCTTCCCAAATGGCCAAAATCTTCATTGGATTGGCAAAATAATAACTTGGATCGTAAAAAAAACAGTGCGCTAAACGGGCGCCAACAATAATCCCCACCACACAATAAGTCAGTAGATTATCTAGCGATGCGACATCTAAACCTTCTTTTTTGTACATGTGCTTCATAACTTGAAAACCACTGGCAATGGCTACCGCAAACAAAGCCCCATACCAATGTACTTGTAAACCCATAAATGAAATTAATACTGGGTCGAGATTCCACACAAAATGGTCCAATTGACTACTCCAAACATTAACAACCACTCACGCAGCAGGCGTGAGCAAATAATTGCCGCTACTATAAACAATTCATCGGCTTAATTCGATGACTATGGTCACCACAGTAGACTATTTCCATGATAGGTAGACGACACTCGTACCTTAATCGCAATGCTGTGACTGATAAAAGCCGCTTAAGTTGCACACTAACCAGTATAAATAGCTCAAAAGCCAGTTGATAAAACTTGCTAAGCTTTGACCTTCACAATCAGCAGACTATAATCGACACACTATTTACGTTGCTAATTAATCAGGGTTCACAATGATCCAAAGTATGACCGCCTACGCTCGCATTGAGCACAAAGCCGAATGGGGCACAGCCTCGTGGGAAATCCGCTCAGTCAATCAACGTTACTTGGAAACCTACTTACGGTTACCAGAACAAATGCGAAGCCTTGAGCCAGTATTGCGTGATCGCCTACGTAAGCGATTAAACCGCGGCAAGGTTGAGGTCAACTTACGTTATGAACTTTCAGAGTCTGGCAGCAGCGAAATGCGCCTAAACCAAGACTTGGCCAAGCAGCTACTTAATGCCGCTGAATGGTTAAAGAAAGAATCTAGCCATGGCGAACTGAACTTAGCCGACATTCTACGCTGGCCTGGTGTGATGTCTGGCGCAGAGCAAGACATGGGCGACATCAATAAAGACTTACTGGTGGCTTTTGATGGCGCTGTAGCGCAATTTATCGAAGCTCGCGGCCGTGAAGGTGAAGCAATCAATACTATGTTGCAAACCCGCCTAGACCAAATTGTTGAACAAGTGGCCATCGTGCGCGAGCACATGCCAGCCGTGATGCAATGGCAACGTGACAAGCTAACCAACCGTTTAGCAGAAATCACTGGCGAACTTGATCCTGCTCGTATGGAGCAAGAAATGGTGCTACTTGCACAAAAGATGGATGTCGCAGAAGAAATGGATCGCCTTGATGCACACGTTGCAGAAACGCGCTTAATCCTCAAAAAAGGTGGCGCACAAGGCCGCCGCTTAGATTTCATGATGCAAGAGTTTAACCGCGAATCTAACACCCTAGCGTCTAAATCAATCAGTGCAGAAGTCACCGCCGCAGCGGTAGAACTTAAAGTCTTGATTGAGCAAATGAGAGAACAAATTCAGAACGTTGAGTAAGCATTTTACACGCGTTTTATAAAACTAAGCCCAGCGAATTGCTGGGCTTTCTATTTTAGTTTGTAAAGTTTGTAGGCCTTATAACAACCTTCGTTTCACACGCTACAACAGGTAAAACTAACCCATAGTGAGTTTGATTGCTTGTTTGGTGCCTTGAGCCCTTAATGACTATCCCATAGGTTATATCGCATTAAGGGATACTTCATGAGCTGGTACTCCAATACATTTCAGCTTCCTTAAGTGCATTCTATTGTTAATAAAAAAGGCTAATTCACGAATATCGAAGATAAAACACTGGTCAAAGCTGACTTAATCACTAGCTATGTTACAGTGAGTCTTATCGCTGAATTATCACCAAGTTATCGTTATTTAAGAAGGTTTTGTGGAACAACTCACTATCGTCATTGATTTTTTAGCAACCTATAAGTTGTTTGTTACCGTATTAATCATCCTATTGCTGTCGATGCTTAAACGCTTTGTGGTGTCTAAAATTCGTGGTGATATCGCTTTTGTGAGCGAAGGGCAGCGTAAGTGGATGTCGCGGACTAAAAACGGCACTTTCATCTTAATCGTGATGATTTTATTTTTACTGTGGCAGACAGAAATCAATAAGTTCGCGCTGTCTGTGACCGCGATTGCCATTGCCTTTGTGGTGGCGTCGAAAGAGATTATTCTGTGTTTTACTGGCTCAATTCAGCGGGCGAGTTCACGCTCATTTGTGATTGGTGATTGGATTGAAGTAGGTAAACTGTGCGGCGAGGTGATTGAACATAATTTAATGGCGACAGTGATCCAAGAAATTGACTTGCACCATGGCCAGTACCATTACACCGGTAAAACGGTCACCTTCCCTAATAGTATGTTTTTTAGTTATGCGGTGAAAAACCTCAACTTCATGAAGCGTTATGTTTACCATAGCTTTAATATTACAGTAGTCGAGTTTGTAAACCTGTATCCGCTGTTTCCTGCATTAACCAGCAAGATTGAAGCCCACTGTGAAGACTTTTTTGAAGTTGCGACTCGCTACAACAATATTATTGAAAGACATGCTGGCGTTGACCTGCCAGGACCTGAGCCACACATTCATATCCATAGCGGCCCTGCGGGTGAGCAAATGGTGCATATTATGATTTTTTGCCCCACTGAACGGGCAACCCATTTAGAGCAACACATTCGAGAAGACTTTATGATTGCCTATCATGAGGCGTTTCCTAAAGCGGCTGAAACGAGTGCTTGAGTTAACCTGCTAGGCTAATGTTCAGGGCTAATGTTCAGGGATAATGCTTCGAGCTGATACTTTGAGCTAAAGATTTACCCAAAAAGAAGCCACTCAATCGAGTGACTTTATTTATGCTAAAAATCGAGCTATCTAACTCACTGAATGCAGTACATCATGTAGTTGCTGTAGGTCTTTGACTTCAAACGTTGGCGTAATGCCATCGACGGTTTGTTTACCGTGATGATTGAGCCAACAGGTATCAATCCCAGCATTAACGCCGCCTAAAATATCTGAATGCAGGTTATCGCCCACCATCAAAATATTGTGCTTTTCAGGGTTACCCATCAGCTTAAAGGTATACTCAAAAATACTGACATCGGGTTTGGCTTTACCAAACTCTTCAGAAATCACCACATGCTCAAATGACGACTTAAAGCCGGTGCGTTCAAGGCGCACATTTTGCAGCTCAGTTAAGCCGTTGGTGATTATGCCTAAATTGGCTTTGCCTTTTAGGCTATCAACCAGCTGTTTCGCCCCCGGTAATGGCTGACAGATATCGGCCATGGCCGCTAAAAAATCACTGTTAAGTTGCTTGGTAGTGACATTGAGCTTTTCAGCCCAATGTAAAAAGCGGGTGTGTTGCAGCTGCGCGGCATCAATTAATCCTTGTTGATAATCCAGCCAAAGCTGCTTGTTTACCGATTGATAAAATTCAAAATCACTGGCGTTAAAATCAATATCAAAGTGTGAAAACATCAGCTTTAGGCCGCTAAATATATCAAAATCAAACAGGGTTTCATCGGCGTCAAACAATATCCATTGGTACTTCATGGTTCAGCCTTATCGACGTTTTGGTTTATGAAAATGATTTGAAACAGCCTAGTTATTATTCAAATAGCGTCACTAATTGCGCTTCTTGGGCAACCAAGCTGTTATATATGGTTAACTGGTTTGCCGCGCGATCGAGGTTCTGGCCCTCACGATGAATACCAAAGTACACATCACCATTTAAATGATCGGTTAAAAACCGCGAACCTAGCATCAACGCCATCACTTTAATGCCTAACCACAGGCTGCGTTTTTCCAGCGGTGTTAATATTGCAGATAACTGCTCGGTATAGGCTTGAGTGGCTGCTTTAATAATCTCAGGGCGAGCAATGACTTTATCCAGCGCTGTAGAGTCTTCTTCCTCAGGTGAGCAAAACGCCCGTACCATGTCACCAAAGTCATACATTAAGTAGCCTTTCATGCAGGTGTCGATATCGATGACTGCCATGCTAGACATATCACGCTTATCAAACAGCATATTGTTGATTTTTGTGTCGTTATGGCAAATACGAAGTGGCAGTTGTTGCTCCACTTGGGCGAGCTCAGCAAATAAGGCTTGTTGCGATAACACTAAATCAACCCATTGCTGACAATCTGCTAAGCGCTGAGATTTATCATCAGCAACCGCTTGTTTAAGCTGTTGGATACGAAGAGGAAGGTTTAAGAAGTTAGGAATAACATCTTGTAAGCTATTAGCATCTAAATCACTCAATGCATGTGCAAAATGACCAAAAGCGCTGGCGGCCATTTTGGCTTCATCTTGATTGGTCACCACTTCAATTGTATGGCTATTGGCTAAATAGCTAATGGCTCGCCAATAACCTTTATCACCAAGGTTTACCGACAAACTTCCATCTTTAAGAACCACAGGCGAAATAACATCGAGCTGGTATTCACCCAAGGTAGATTTTTGGATGAGGTGATGACTCACTTTAGCAGCATTGTCGATTAACACGTCAGGTTTGGTGAACACTGTGGTATTAATTTGCTGTAGCACCATTTGCCCTGCTGGCCACTTAACCAAATAGGTTTGGTTAATATGACCATTGCCCAAAGGCGCAATAGTGGCACTTGTTACATCTGATGCTGCAATTCCATATAAAGGCAAAATTGTTTGCCTAATAAACTCAACCACCCAACACTCCATATCTTTTCTTTGCAAGCCAAACAGTTTAAGCCATCGCAGCCGGCAACACTAGTCACCTGTTGTGCTGCGATTTAAGCTCTTATAAGCTTTTCATAAATTGGCCAAATGCAGGCTCAGAGGATAATGTGGCTTGGCTGCCTTTCAGGCTAAAGTTATAACCACACAGTTTGAAGCTACCACGCATGGCAACATTGTTGATGAGCTTGGTATTATCCAGCGGTGAAAAGCGCGCTTCGGTGCCGCTATCTGCCATTAAATCAACGCTAATGGGCCTAAATTTACTGCCATCATTAAAGACTAATTCGGCGCAGCGTTTATCGCCTTGGGCTGTATCTAAACGCCAAATAGACTGGGCATCACCTTCATCACCTAACCAGCGTAACACTAAAATATCTTCTTGTAAGATAAGCCAAAAACCATCAGGCAGTTTTACTCGCGCAGTTTCATTGCTTGCTAATGGTTGCTCAATGGCTGCGGTTTCAACAGGTACAATTTCGGTTTTTTCTGTGCCAGTAAATAATAAGCTAATTAGATAGATAACTAGGCCAATTGCACACATAACCCCTATAGCTTTTGCCGCCATTATAAGTATTTTTTTATTATCTTGCGCCCACACTAACCAAGATTTAAGTAATTCTGTCATCGAACCTGACTCTAATGCGCCTCGGTCAACTCGGTAGCTGGGCTTTTCATCAGCTTGATACCTAGCCTCGTCTGTTTCGCTATTGTATCCAGCTGCATTATTTGCAGAATGGTTAAACGGATTAAGCTCAGACTCTTTATAAACGGTTTTGTGCTGATAACCAGGCTCATGGCCCAGTTCGTCATCAAAACTGTTGTTATCAAAGCTTTCAATATCAGAGTTTGCGCTATCAACGTTGGCAGCGTCAGGGCTTTCAGCCCTAAGACTGGTGTTATTGCCATGTCCAATGGTCGGTTCTTGACGCTGCCTTACTCTCTGAGCGCCTGCAACAGGTTTAGCATGTGGGCCTTGATAGCCCATAACATAAAAATTATTTCTGCGGTTTTGATTACGGCTATTGCTCTTGGGTGCTGAAAACCACGCAAAACCAGCGCTCACTATGGCCGCTAAAATAAAAATGGTCACTGACACAGCAACAGGAAAACTAAATGCAATAGAAAGGCTAAAAAATAACAATAACAAGGTTGGGATTGCCACCAAAGAGCTTGGCTTAGCTGCGTCTCGTAAACGGCGTAAGCTGCTTAAAGCACTAATGGGCAGCGCCACTACCCCTGCAATAATAGTGGTAACAGAATGAGCAAATAACAGCGCGATGATTAATACAAAAATCAAACAAGATAATTGCACAGCCAACACTCTTTGACCGTTATCTCGGCCTTGGTGACAAAATAAGGATGAAAATGACACAAGAAATCCCAATAATAAATAAACAGAAACTATATAAGCAGACTAAACAATTTCATCACTAAAGTCAGCGAAACCACTGCATTTGCCGCAAAATTAATTGTAAAAACATCAATCACAAACCATTTAGCGCCATTAACATTGCCAGTTCATTTTTTATTAACGAATATGACAAAATGAAATAGCCTTAGGTCTTTAAGCCTATGCATTAAACTAATCAATGTATTACTAAGGTTAGAAAAAAATCGCCGCTAATAACCACAGATTTATGCAGTTTTTTCCATCACAAATCTCGCAAATTGCCATGCTTTGAGTATAATACTCGCCCTGTAAAATAATCTGGTTGGAATTTGCACTATGAGCGCGAGAGGAAATCTATTTATTGTGTCTGCCCCAAGTGGCGCCGGTAAATCTTCGCTTATCTCTGCTTTATTAAAAGATAAGCCAAGCGACATGCAAGTGTCTGTATCACACACTACCCGTCAACCACGTCCTGGTGAAGTTAATGGTCAACATTATCACTTTGCCAGTGTTGAACAATTTAAAGCGCTCATCGCTGATGAAGCTTTTTTTGAATGGGCAGAAGTGTTTGGTAACTATTACGGCACATCCCGCAAGGTCATTGAGCAAACATTAGCCAACGGTATTGATGTCTTTTTAGATATTGATTGGCAAGGCGCAGAGCAAGTTAAAAAGCTAATGCCTGAAGCCGTTGGGGTATTTATATTACCCCCTTCAAAAGCTGAGCTTGAACGCCGCCTAACTGGCCGAGGACAAGACAGCCAAGACGTGATTGACGGACGTATGGCTGAGGCTGTATCTGAGATGTCACACTATAAAGACGCTGATTATATTATTGTAAACGATGACTTTGATACCGCACTAGACGATCTGCGCGCGATCATTCGCAGCCAAAGATCAACCTGTGCTAGTCAGATCCATACTCATAATGGTATGATTAACGATCTGTTGGCAGACTAATTGTCATTAAGTACAATTTGCGTCACTTTTTCCCATAGATAACACTGGAGTTTCACCACATGGCTCGCGTAACTGTAGAAGACGCCGTACAACAAATCGGCAACCGTTTTGACATGATCCTGGTTGCAGCGCGTCGTGCACGCCAAATCGCTGTGCAAGGTAAAGACCCAATGGTTGAAGAGATGAATGATAAACCAACGGTTATCGCCCTGCGCGAAATCGAATTAGGTTTAGTCACCTCTAACACATTAGACGCTGATGAGCGTCAAACTGTACGTGAACGCGAAGCAGCTGAAATTGCCGCTGTTGCAGCAATTGCTGAAGGCCGTTCACTTTAAGGAGTAGCGCCACTTGTATCTGTTTGAAGGTCTAAAGGAGTCTGCCTCTGGTTATTTAGAACCAGCGCAAGTAGAGTTACTCAAGCAGGCGTACATTGTTGCGCGTGATGCCCATGAAGGGCAAATGCGCACAAGTGGCGAGCCCTATATTACCCACCCCGTTGCGGTAGCCCGCATCGTTGCAGATATGCGTCTTGATCACGAGACGTTAATGGCTGCACTGCTTCACGACACCATCGAAGATACCCCAGTTACCAAAGAAGAACTCACTGAGCTATTTGGCGTAACCGTGGCTGAACTGGTCGAAGGCGTGTCTAAACTTGAAAAAATCAAGTTCCGCGATAAAAAAGAAGCCCAAGCTGAAAACTTCCGCAAGATGATGATGGCAATGACGCAAGATATTCGCGTTATTTTGATCAAACTTGCTGACAGAACGCATAACATGCGAACTTTGGGTGCATTACGTCCTGACAAACGTCGTCGTATTGCCCGTGAAACCTTAGAGATTTACGCACCGATTGCTAATCGTCTTGGTATTCACAATATCAAAAGCGAATTAGAAGATTTAGGTTTTCAAGCCTATTATCCGATGCGATATCGCGTTTTAAAAGAAGTCGTAAAAGCAGCCCGTGGTAATAGAAAAGAACTGATTAACAGTATTGAAACTGCCATAACCTCTCGCCTTGAAGATGCTGGAATTAACTGCAAGGTCAAAGGTCGTGAGAAAAACCTTTACTCAATTTACCTTAAAATGAGTAAAAAAGAACGGCAGTTTCAAGAAGTCATGGACATTTATGCCTTCAGAGTCATGGTCGATTCCATTGACACCTGTTACCGTGTATTAGGTGCCATGCATGGTCTTTATAAGCCTCATCCCGGTCGCTTTAAAGATTATATTGCCATTCCTAAAGCCAATGGTTATCAATCATTGCACACCTCATTATTTGGCCCCCATGCGGTTCCTGTTGAAGTACAAATACGTACTGAAGAAATGGACCTGATGGCGGACAAAGGGGTTGCTGCTCATTGGATGTATAAGAGCGGCACCAGTAGTTCACAACAAAGTACCACCCAAGTTCGCGCCCATAAGTGGATGCAAAGCTTGCTGGAGCTACAACAAAGCGCCAGTAGCTCATTTGAGTTTGTGGAAAATGTTAAAACTGAGCTATTCCCTGAAGAAATATACGTATTCACCCCAGAAGGCCGTATTTTAGAGCTGCCGGTGAATGCAACAGCGGTCGACTTTGCTTACGAAGTCCATACCGATGTGGGTAACACCTGTGTTGGCGCCCGTGTTAACCGTCAAGCTTATCCATTAAGTCAGCCGTTAATATCAGGCCAAACCGTTGAAATTATTACAGCTAAAGGCGCAAGACCTAATGCTGCATGGCTTAACTTTGTCGTAACAGGTAAAGCCCGCGGTAAAATTCGTCAAGTCTTGAAAAGTTTAACCAGTGACGATGCTGTGGCGCTCGGCAAACGGCTACTGAACCACGCATTAGGTGAAAACAAGCTTGATGACATCACCTTAGAGCAGCTTAAAAAAGTTATTGCTGAAACTAAGCATGACAATCTTGAATCGTTATTGGCTGATATCGGCCTAGGTAATGCCATGAGCATTGTGGTTGCCCAGCGCTTAATGGGTCACAAGCTCACCACTAAGAATGAAGATAGCGAAACCGAAGAGCACTTGATGCCAATTCGCGGCGCTGAAGGCATGTTGGTGACCTTCGCAAATTGCTGTCGTCCAATTCCAGGTGATGCTGTCATCGCCCATGTAAGCCCAGGCAAAGGCCTTGTGGTACACATGGAAAATTGCTCAAATATCCGTGGTTATCAAAGCGAGCCAGACAAATATATCCCAGTACATTGGGATAACGTTGAAGGTGAAAGCTATCAAGCCAATCTGCGAGTTGAAATTGTCAATCATCAAGGCGCACTGGCAAAAATCACCAGTATTATTGCTGCCGCCGGCTCAAATATTCATAACTTGAGCACTGAAGAGCGTGATGGCAGAGTCTATCTCATTAACCTGCGGATCTCAGTCGACGACCGTGTTCATTTGGCCAATGTTATGCGCCGCATTAGGGTATTACCTGAAGTCCTGCGCACCTCGCGTAACCGCTAATAAATCAATCACGACTTCTGCATTGCAGAAGTCTTGCGCACCTGCCACAAACGTTAGTAATATTGATCCCCTAAATCCCTAAGTTAGATAACAGCTTAGGGATGACATCATTCATTTACTTGATCGCAGAGGGCGTCATGGCAGAAAAAATCATCATCGCAACCGATAAAGCTCCAACAGCAATTGGCACCTATTCTCAAGCTGTAAAAGTAGGTAGCACTGTTTACCTTTCAGGCCAAATCCCACTCGTACCAAGCACCATGGAAATGGTTAGCGATGATTTCTCTGAGCAGGTTGTACAGGTTTTCGAAAACTTAACCGCAGTATGTGATGCCGCTGGCGGCACTATGGCTGATATCGTTAAACTGAATATCTTTTTAACCGACTTATCTCACTTCGCTACCGTTAATGAAATCATGGCGCGCTACTTTACTCAACCTTATCCAGCACGTGCTGCAATCGGGGTAAAACAGCTGCCAAAAGGCTCATTAGTGGAAATGGATGGAATAATGGAGATCTAGCTCACAAACCGAGTTTTATCCTGAAGGGTGCCATTGGCACCCTTTTTTATTAGAGCTATTACTCAAGAGGTATTTAACTTTCAGTGAAACATGCTAGTTTATAAGTAGAAATTATCTCGTTAAGTTGTTCTCGCGTTTGCGAATAGGCTGATAAATAGCCATACTGAGATGATTGCATTAGCAAACTACAAATAAATGCATCCTACATTAAAAACAAAAAGAACATGGAATTGTCGATGGAAAATCTAATAAAAACGCCAGTAGAAATGTTATCTCATTGGGCTGAAACCCAAGGGGATGCCGTATATTTACGACAACCAATTAACGGCCAGTTTGTTGACTTCACATGGGGAGAAGTTCAGCAAAAGGTACAACAAGTTGCAGGCGCATTACGCCACTTAGGTCTAGTACCGGGTGACAAAGTTGCTCTGCTTTCTAAAAACTGTGCCGAGTGGTTTATTACCGATCTTGCCCTTATGCACGGCGGCTACATCAGTGTGCCAATCTATCCCACTGCTAACGCTGAAATGATCCGCTATGTATTAGAACACAGTGGCGCTAAAGCTATCTTCACCGGAAAACTTGATTTTTGGGCCGACCAAGAAGCCGGTGTCGGCGGTGAAATCCTCCGTTTAGCTTTACCTTATGACACCATGCCAGCGCAATATCATTGGGAAAAACTGCTTGAGTTAGGGCAACCATTAGTGGATGCGCCTACGCCTAGTCGCGATCAAATGATGACGCTCATTTACACCTCGGGCTCTACTGGTAAACCAAAAGGCGCAATGCAAACCTTCGGCAGTTACGGCTGGACTTGTGAAGCGGTTGTGCGCGATTTAAAAACCAATACCACAGACAGATTATTATCCTACTTGCCTTTAGCGCACATTACTGAGCGGGTAGCGATTCAAGGATCGTCTTTTTACTCCGGCTCGTCGGTGGCGTTTGTAGAAAGTTTAGATTCTTTTGTGGCTGATGTGCAGCGATGCCGCCCGACGGTCTTTTTCTCGGTGCCGCGTTTATGGACCCTGTTTCAGCTCAATATTGTCAATAAAATTGGCCAAAGCAAGCTGGATTTATTGCTTAAAATCCCACTGGTTAGCGGCTTAGTTAAACGTAAAATCCAAAAAGGTTTAGGCTTAGAGCATTGCCGTTTATTAGGTTCAGGATCAGCCCCCATCCCACCATCTCAATTAGAGTGGTACAACAAAATCGGCATGAATATTTCAGAAGCCTGGGGCATGACCGAAAACTGTGCTTACTCAATTATTAACTTCCCATTTAATGCCTCAAAAATTGGTAGCGTGGGTCGCCCTGTTGAAGGCTGCCAAGTTCGCCGCACCGATGAAGGTGAGTTAATGGTTAAGAGCCCAGGTTTGATGACAGGTTATTACAAGCAAGAAGAAGCCACAGCAGCATGCTTTGATGCTGATGGATTTTTCCATACGGGTGACTTATGTGAAATCGATGAAGATGGCTACATTTCTATCACTGGCCGCGTTAAAGATAACTTTAAAACCTCTAAAGGTAAGTATGTGGCGCCGGTGCCTATTGAGCGTAAAATAGCCCAAGATCCGCACATTGAGCTACTTTGTGTCATTGGCTCAGGCTTACCGCACCCGATCACCTTAGTGCAATTATCTGAAGGCTCAGCCTTGCAAGCCCGCGAAGAAGTGCGCGCGTCACTGAAAGCGACCCTAGATGGAGTTAACCCGCACCTTGAGTCCCATGAAGTTGTGGATGCCATTGTCGTAGTGACAGAGCCTTGGACCATTGAAAATGATGCCCTAACCCCTACACTTAAAATTAAGCGTCATGTGTTAGAAAAGCAGTTCAGTGCCAAAGTTGACGGTATTCGCGGCGCTAAAGTGTGCTGGGAAGACGAGATTTAGCACCACAGTAATTCGCTTCAATATATTGGCCGCCTAAGCTTTAACAAGCCGGCGGCTTTTTTATCAATGACATTTGTCACCTCAAACTGGTGACGTTTGTGTCTGCCCTGTGCAAGCCCTTTGTTAGATACTAACTCCGTAGCAACACACCTTAAATGCAATAAACGGAGTTAATCATGACATCACTAATCTTAAAATCTCTTATCTCAAAATCAACCGTCATGGCGGTAACACTGACGTTAGTCAGTAGTGCTAGCAATGCCGATATCGGCGCTATCGATATGGCAGCCAACACAATGGATCTACAACAGCTAAAGGTTCTCAGCGAACAATCTGTGGATTATGAACACGCCTATGCACAATATCGCATCGCCATTACAGCCAATATTAGCGGTCTGCGCGGAGTGGCTAAAAAAGCCCTCAATGATGCACAGTCGACACTTGAAACTGTATTGAGCCGTGAAGACGATGCTGAGTCAATGGCGCTACTGGCTTCTGTTTACGGTATGCAAATCGCCAATGACTCAAGCAAAGGACAATCTCTGGGAATGAAGGTAAGTGCTTTACTGGCTCAAGCAGAACAACTCAGCCCTGAAAATCCCCGTATTGCGTTAGTCAGAGCAATGAGCGCCTTTTATACTCCCGCTCAATATGGCGGCGGTATGGATAAGGCTGAGCAATATGCCACTGATGCGATTCGTTTTTATGAACAGCCATGTGTTGATATCTGCTGGGGGCATACTGAAGCGTACACCTGGCGCGGAATCGCTAAGCAAGAATTAGGTCGTCAAAAAGAAGCAATTAATGATTGGCAACACGCTGTAGAAATTGATCCTAATTACGCTTGGGCAAATTTTTTACTTAAACAACAAGCGCGTTAATCCGATGCTGCTGAAGCTAGCTACTGCAGACATACACATTATGACTCGGTTGCAGTATGCTAACTTCGCAAGGAGGCTTCATGTCTAATATCAATACAAAACACTCGGTCAATAGTAGCAACACTCGCGTTCACCCAGAAAAAGCCTATCGACAAAAAACAGCTTGGGTATATCTGCTCAATCTGATTTTTTACTTTATTCCACTTTGGTTTATGCGGGATGATTGGGCTCGGGTCGGTGTCAGCTTGTTACTCATATTTCCCTTCTTATATGGGTACTTTTGGGCTTACAAAAGCTCAGCCGCTCAAGGGAAATATCCTATTGCTTTAATGCTCATCACTGCGAGCATTGCCACCATATTTACCAGCGGCTCCATTTCATTTTTCAGTTTTGCCGGTTTTTTTATTGGTTTTTTCTATTCACTGCGCACCGCCATTATTAGCTTTATTCTTATCAGTACTTGGCTGTGGCTACTTAATTACATCGTGGGCTATGAAGCTTACTATTTTCCGCTATACGGTATGTTAATCACCTTTGTGGTGGTGCTATTTGGCGTGGTTGAGCATAACAATGAACGCATCAGGCGCCAACAAAGACAATCAAATGATGAAATCGCTAACTTAGCAACGGCACTGGAGCGTGAACGTATTGCGCGCGATTTACATGACATCATGGGGCACAATTTATCTTCCATTGCACTGAAAGCACAACTCGCCGAAAAACTGGTTGAAGCAGGAAAGCTTGCTGTTGCAAAACAGCATTTACAGGAACTTGCTGATATCGCCAGAAACAGCTTAACTGAAATTCGCCAAACGGTTTCTAATTACAAACATAAAGGCTTACAAGATACGGTCAATCAACTATGCAGTTTATTAAGACAAAAAGAAATTGAAGTACATCTCGAGGGTAAATTACCACCATTAACACCTTTGCAAGAAACTCAACTAGGGCTAATGTTGACAGAATTAGTTAATAATATGCTCAAACATAGCCAAGCCAGTCAATGTGTATGGTGCTTTAACACCTTAGATAAGCAGCTTATTGTTAGCCTAAGTGACAATGCTAACACCAAAGTTATTAAAGAAGGTAATGGCTTAAAAGGCATTAGAGAGCGAGTGAACTTATTGGGCGGCAAGTTTAGTTATCATATTAACGATGGCTACCGTTTTAGCATCAGTTTGCCCCTTGAAGCAGAGCAAGTCAGTGAACCTAAAGTTGACAACGACACGGAACAGCCTTAATGAAGATTTTATTAGCAGAAGATCAAGCCATGGTGCGCGGGGCATTATCTGCCCTACTTACCCTTGCCAAAGATGAACTCGGTGAAGTCGATATCACAGAAGCAGAAGATGGTAACCAAGCCATGGCAATGCTTAAAGAGCAGCATTTTGATTTGCTGCTCAGTGATATTGAAATGCCCGGTCACAGCGGCGTTGAGCTGGCTCAGTGGCTCGCAGCATATCAAGCCGAGGCTGCAACAATGCAACCTAAAACTAAAATCATCATCTTAACCACTTTTGGCCGCGTAGGTTACATCAAAAGAGCACTCAGTTGTGGCGTCGAGGGATTTTTGCTAAAAGATGCGCCATCTGAAAGTCTAGTCAACGCTATTAAACAGGTGATGGCAGGTAAAAAAATTATCGATCCAGAGCTGGCGATCAGCGCCATTGGTGATATTGACCCACTCAATGATAAAGAAAGAAAAGCGCTACGATTAGCCAGTGATGGCTTATCAACCAGTGATATCGCCGCCCAGTTATTTATCGCCGAAGGTACTGTGCGGAATTACCTTTCTGAAGCGATCTCCAAGCTCAATGCCACCAATCGCATAGATGCGGCGCGAATAGCTAAACAAAAAGGCTGGTTATAGAGGCAGTTAAGCCTGATATCTGGATTAATATTGCCTTGTATTAAAACTCTGCTAAGATAAGCCATAACATCTGTATATATTTACAGTACTATCATTGCTAACAAGCATCAGGGCGATAAAGTTGACTGTATAACTCTTTGGATAACTGTCAAAGTTAACCCCAAAGTGAATGACTCACTTTAATCAGCGAGCTTTACAATATCAACAAAGTCTAAGTGATGAAGTCTGTGGTCAACTCAATAGATAAAGGCATGCTAGATTTGCAACCATTGGATCAGGTACCGATTACCGACTTAAAAGGCGTCGCTAAAAAAGCCGCTGAAAAGCTGGCAAAGCTTGGCATTAAGACAGTGCAAGATGTACTGTTTCATTTGCCGCTGCGCTATGAAGACCGCACCCAAATCTATCCCATCAATGCTCTTTATCCCGCGATGTACGCCACAGTTGAAGCTGAAATCATCTCAACCCAAATTGTGCCGGGTCGCAGACGTATGCTGACCTGCAATATTGCCGACGAAAGTGGTTACCTCACATTGCGGTTTTTTAACTTCTCGGTTGCCCAGCGAAATGGCATGCAAAACGGCGCGATAATTCGGGCCTATGGTGAAATCAAGCGCGGCAACCGCCATTTTGAGATAATCCACCCAGAATACAAAATCATTAAAGCTGGCGAAAACCCAGCCCTGAGTGATTCACTGACCCCTATTTATCCTTCGACTGAAGGATTAAAACAAGCCAGTTGGATTAAGCTCACCGAGCAGGCACTAACTATGCTCAATCAAGGTGGCTTAACAGAGTTACTACCACCAGCCCTGCAACCCAACAATATGAGCATTGGTCAGGCATTATCCTTAATCCATCGACCGCCCAATAACATCGCCCAAGCCGATTTAGAGCAAGGCATGCACCCCGCTCAGCAGCGCTTAGTCCAAGAAGAGTTACTGGCCCATAACTTAAGTATGCTGCAATTACGTCAGTGCAATAACCTTGATAAAGCGGTGACTTTACCCGCCACCGGCCAGCTATTAAATCCATTTTTAAAAGCCTTACCTTTTAAGCCAACAGGGGCCCAGCAACGAGTCGTAGCTGATATCGGTATTGATATTGAAAAGCCCACACCTATGATGCGCTTAGTGCAAGGGGATGTGGGCTCGGGTAAAACCTTAGTGGCCGCCTTAGCAGCCCTGCAAGCCATTGAAAATGGTTATCAGGTGGCGATGATGGCACCGACGGAATTATTAGCAGAGCAACACGCAGTCAACTTTGCCGCCTGGTTTGAACCATTAGGGCTAAAAGTGGGCTGGTTAGCAGGCAAGTTAAAAGGCAAAGCCAGAACACAATCATTGGCTGATATCGCCGATGGCAGCGCCAACATGGTAATTGGCACCCATGCTATTTTCCAAGAGCAGGTCAGTTTTAATAAGCTCGCGTTAATCATTATTGATGAACAACACCGTTTTGGGGTCCATCAACGCTTAGGATTACGCGAAAAAGGCGTCAGCCAAGGCTTTCATCCGCATCAATTAATAATGACAGCTACGCCAATTCCGCGCACGTTAGCGATGACGGCTTATGCTGATTTAGAAACCTCTATCATTGATGAGTTACCGCCAGGAAGAACCCCTGTTACCACGGTTGCCATTAGCGATAATCGCCGCGAACAAATCATCGAGCGGGTAAAACAAGCCGCGCTAAATGATAATCGGCAGATTTATTGGGTTTGTACTCTCATTGAAGAATCTGAAGTTCTTGAGTGCCAAGCCGCTGAAGATACCGCTGCAGAATTAAGCCAATTACTACCCGAATTAAAGGTTGGCTTAGTGCACGGACGTATGAAAAGTGCAGAAAAACAGCAAATAATGGCCCAATTTAAGGCGGGTGAACTACATTTATTAGTGGCAACAACGGTTATTGAAGTGGGAGTCGATGTGCCTAATGCCAGTTTAATGATTATTGAAAACCCTGAGCGGTTAGGCTTGGCGCAATTGCATCAGTTACGTGGCCGAGTAGGCCGAGGCTCTATTGCCAGCCACTGCGTGTTATTGTACAAAGCACCGTTATCACAAACTGCCACCAAACGTTTAGGAGTACTAAGGGCCAGTAACGATGGCTTTGTTATTGCCCAAAAAGACTTAGAAATAAGAGGCCCAGGTGAAGTACTCGGTACCCGCCAAACCGGCTTGGCAGAAATGAAAATCGCTGATTTAGTCAGGGATCAATATCTGATTGAAAACACACAAAAATTAGCGGCCCATGTTATGCAACAAGTGCCACAAAATGTAGACAGCATTGTTCAACGTTGGTTAGGGGATCGCCAGCAATACGTACAAGCATAAATTATTGTTAACCTTGGCTATTATTACTAGACAAGTGTTGAGATTATTGCAGAATGCAAATAAGGTTTAGGCTTACACGTGCTTGAACATTATATGTAACAAATTCAATGGTATTGGTTCCCCTTCGACGTTTAAAGCTAAGGAATAGACATGCAAGTCAATCAAAATGATAGAGCCACACCGCAATCAAGTCGCGCCAGTGGTAGTAACGCAGGTGTTATTGGCATCACCATTGCAGTTTTACTAGCCGCTGCAGGCTATTTTTACTTCTCTGGCGATAAAGAGCCAGAAGTCGAAGCCCCCATACCCGTACAACTACCAGAGCCGATGCCTGAACAACCTATTGAACAAGAACCCATTGAAGAAGTGATAGTGGAGGTTATTGAGCCCACCATCATTGAAACACCAGAACCTGAAGTGGTGGTAGAGCCCTTACCTGCACTGACTGAAAGTGATGACTTTGTTGCTCAAAAAACCATTGATATGGCAGATGGTATGACAATCGAGCCACTACTTGTTAAAAAAGACATTGCCCGCCAGTTTGTGGTATTTGTCGATAATATGGCTCAAGGTGAAGTGATCCATAAAGCTAGCCCACTGAAAGGCCCTAAAGATAAATTCACCGTCAGTGAAATCACTAACAAAACCTATTTAAACCCTGACAGTTACCATCGTTATGACCTGTACGCCAACATGGTGTCAGATATGAATGACGAGCAGTTAATCAACACTTATAAAGAACTCATGCCAATATTTGACGAAGCTTTTGCAGAGCTAGGTTATAGCGATATGTCATTTGACGAGCGCATGCAGCAAGCCTTTGAGATGATCTTATCAGCGCCGATTATTGAAGACCCGATTGAATTAAGTTCTATCAGTGTCAATTATCAATTTGTCGACCCTAAGCTTGAAGCACTACCCAACGTGCAAAAGTTTATGGTGCGTATGGGCCCTGATAATAGCCGTAAAATTAAAACGGCAATTAGAAAACTGCAGCAGCAAATGGCCAACTAATTTAAGGCTGAGTAATAACCAGAGCCAACTTCTGATAGCTGATTATTGAACAAGCCATTTTTATGGTTTGTTGATACTTGCGTTACCGGAAGAGCTTTGAGCATTTTAATAGCGACATTTATGTCGCTATTTTTATTTTTGCGGACTTAAACGCTTTATTATTTTCATATAATCACGGTACAATCAGGCCGAATTTAATAACAATAATCTAATAAAATTTATTCACTCAGCTAGGGATAGCTGCAGCATATCAGAGGCAATGCTGTGCAATTAGTATTTGATATTCTTTCATGGGGCGCTTGGTCGCAAGACTTTCAAGATAAAGAAAGTTGGAGCGACGAGGATAAGTGCGCCGCTGAATCGCCCCCCCTCCCAGAGCTGGCAATCAATACTGCCAATCTAAAAACCAGCACCATTTCACCAGCTTTACCGCAGGTGCCTGCAATGCAGCGCCGCCGTTTTAGCCGCTTAACTAAAATGATGTTAACTGCAGCTTATCAATGCGCGCCTGCTGACAACTGTCGCAGTGTTTTTGCCTCTCGTCACGGCGAACTGACTCGCACCCTTGGCTTATTGCAAGATATCGTCATTAAAGAGCCACTCTCACCCTTAGCTTTTAGCCAGTCTGTGCACAATACTGCCAGTGGCATTTATGGCATTGTCACCGGCAACACCGCCGCCTCGACCTCGATTGCCGCAGGGGAAGAAACCTTAGCTCAAGCCATGGTTGAAGTTTTTGCTCAGCTAGCAGAAAACCCAGAACCAATTTTAATGGTATTTGCTGATGACCCTGTGCCGCCGATATACAATCAATACACCCATGAAGCTGAACTACCGCTTGCTATGGGACTTTATTTAGCACCTGCGCAGAGCAGCGCTAATAAGGTTGCTCAGCTAACACTCACAAGCAATCAAAGGCTTGATCCCAGTGCAGACACCATTAGCTCCATCCAGCTAATCAAGGCCATCGCTTCTGGACAAGGTTTATCGGGTCAGCAGTGCCAATATCATTGGCACCTAACGAGCCAAAGTAGCCAATAACATGGATGATGGTCAGCAAACACACCCCATCGTGCCTGCAAAACGGCTCAGCGGCTTGGGTTATGTGCCTCGCTGGATAGCTGGCGTGCTATGTTATATCGCCTTTGGTTTAGGTGGATTACTTAGCTCTATCACTATTTTACCGTTACTGCGTTTTTGGCCGGGCACCAAGCAACAACGTATCGCCCGAGTACAACAAGCCGTACATACCATGTTTAATGGCTTTGTGTGGATGCTTACCCAAGCAGGGGTGATTAAACTAACAACCAAAAATATTCAAGCACTCACTGATGCTAAAGGGGTATTGGTCATCGCCAACCATCCAACCTTGGTTGATGTAGTGGTGCTGATTAGTTTAATGCCCAATGCGGGTTGTATTGTGAAAAACACCTTATGGCGCAACCCATTTATCCGCGGGGTGCTGGCTTCTGCAGGTTATATTCCCAATCGCGGTGCAGAATTGTTACTGCAAGATTGTCAGCAAGTATTAGATAGTGAGACGAATTTAATTATTTTTCCTGAAGGCACGCGCACTGTGGTTGGCCAAAAAATTAATCCCTTTGCTCGCGGCGCAGCCAACATTGCCATTCGTACCAAAACCGATATTATTCCCGTTTCGTTGCACATTGATGTAGCGGGGCTAACAAAGCAACAAGCTTGGTACCAGATCCCAAGACAAACCATAAATATGTCAGTAGAAATTGGCGCAGTATTTGACCCGCTGATGTATGATAATCATCAAAGTAGTGAAGCCAAATTGGCAAGAGTGCTAACCCGCGATTTAGAGCAGTATTATCAGCAGCACTTAATCGCATTAGCAGCCAATGATGGCTTGATTAAAGTTCAATAAAACCAATCTAGATTAGAATAACTATGACTTTACACAACGAAATTAAACAACTCATCATCGACTGTCTCGACTTAGAGGATGTCAGTATTGATGATATTGAAACCGATGCCGCACTATTTGGTGAAGGCTTAGGTTTAGATTCTATTGATGCCCTTGAATTGGGTTTAGCAATTAAAAAGCAATTTGATATTAAAATCGAAGCGAACTCTGAAGCCACTAAAGCACACTTTTTCAGTGTGGCAAGTTTAGCGAGCTTTATTGAATCACAACGTTCTTAAGGAGTTATCATGGAAAATCGTGATCAAATTCTTGCGATGTTAACCCAAATTCTTGTGGATGAATTTGAAATTGATGCCGACGATATTACGCTTGATGCATCACTGTATGAAGCACTTGATTTAGACAGTATCGATGCGGTTGATTTAGTGATAAAACTGCAGCAAATGACGGGTAAAAAGATCCAGCCAGAGCAATTTAAAACCGTGCGCACCGTTGCTGATGTAGTCAACGCTATTGAAGGGTTGATGAAAGACTAATGCTATTACTGCAAATCATCACCGCTATTGCGTTAGTTTGCTACCCCTTAGCGGTCTATTTTGGTTTGCAATTTTTGCCTCCAGGTTCAATAGCATTACTGCTGTGCATCATACTGATTGCTCGATTAGTGCTAAATAAACAACAGCTCGCCTCTATGGCGTTGCCGTTAATTGTCGGTATTGGGTTAACCGCAGCCAGCTTTATTGCCAAGCGCAATGATTGGCTGCTGTATTATCCTGTGGTGATTAATTTAACCATGCTAGGACTGTTTAGCTACTCGCTAAAAAAAGGCCCTAGTATGATTGAACGACTCGCAAGGTTAAAAGAGCCGGACTTGCCCGATGCTGCCATTGGTTATTTGAACAAAGTCACCCTACTTTGGTGTGGTTTGTTTGTGTTAAATGGCTCAGTGGCATTGTATACGGCACGGTTTTCCACGTTAGAATTGTGGACCCTTTACAATGGTTTAATTGCTTATCTTCTTATGGGTATATTGCTTGGTGGAGAGTGGCTCTATCGCACATTTTGGTTGAAAAAACATGAATAACTTGCTGATTAACTGGTTACACACTGGCCCAAAAACGCAACAAGTAATAAGTTTCAATCACCATGACATAGTAACAGGTCAGCTGTTTATATCTCATGTGGCGCATTTACATGCACAGCTAACAGCCAGCCCGTTAAAACGCTGGCTGCTGACGGCTGAAACCAGTGATTTATTTGCTGCTGGAATGTGCGCAGCATTGCTAGCGGGTAAGCAAGTGGTGTTGCCAGCAAATATTCAAGAAGGCACCCTAACTGAGCTCAACCATACCTTTGATGGCATCATTGCTGATCAGCCATTATCTGAAGCTAAGCAATTTATCTTACTGAAAAAAGAGCTCGGTTTAGCGCCTCAGTCTTGGCCGCAAGCTGATAAATTAGGTGAGCTAGTGTTATTCACCTCTGGTAGTAGTGGTCTGCCAAAAGCCATTAAAAAATCTATTGAACAACTTGATACGGAAGTAAGCATATTAGAACAAACATTCGCAGCAAGATTACCCCAATGTAGCGTTATTTCCACCGTATCTCATCAGCATATCTACGGTTTATTGTTCAAGATCCTCTGGCCGTTAGCGGCAAGCAGACCCTTTTTAAGTGACTTGGTGGAATACCCTGAAACCTTAAGTTACTACATTGCACTCATGCCCAACCTCTGTTTAGTTAGCAGCCCAGCGCAGTTATCACGATTACCTGAAGCATTAGAGTTTGAACAACAACAAATGGCGCCGAGCTTAATTTTTAGCTCAGGTGGCCCTCTCAGTTATGACGCCGCTCAGCATATTCATACCTGTTACGGCCAATTGCCTATTGAAGTATTTGGTAGCACAGAAACCGGCGGCATTGCTTATCGCCGACAACTCGAAGTTGACCGTACCTGGCTACCTTTTAGTCCGTTAACCATTGCCGCAGATGCTGAAGATGGCGCATTGCTGCTCAAATCGCCCTACTTACCTTGCGCTACTGAATGGCTCAAGTGCGATGATAAAATTGAACTGCAAACCGATGGCCGCTTTCGTTTATTACAACGCCTCGATCGCATCGTTAAAGTGGAAGAAAAACGCTTATCGTTAGCCCACATGGAGAGCTTATTGTGTGCCCATCCTTTTGTGGAAGAAGCTGCGGTTATTCAGCTTACTGAGCCCAGAGTCATGCTTGGCGCGGCAATGACCTTATCCACTGCAGGCTTAGAACAATTAAGCCAACACGGTAAGTTAAGCCTCAACAACCAATTAAAAAAACACTTACTCAGCCAATTTGAACGGGTCACATTGCCAAGACGTTGGCGCTACCCAAATGCCTTACCTACCAATAGCCAAGGCAAGCGAATACATACGGATTTATTAGCAGTTTTCAATGAAGATTAAATCAACGTTACCTCAAATTATTAGTCAAACAAGCACAGATGACGGCATCAGCTGGCAGCTTTT
This sequence comes from Shewanella sp. 5_MG-2023, assembly GCF_030547465.1. Lineage (NCBI taxonomy): Bacteria > Pseudomonadati > Pseudomonadota > Gammaproteobacteria > Alteromonadales > Shewanellaceae > Shewanella > Shewanella sp. 5_MG-2023. The sequence goes on along the minus strand of NZ_JAUORC010000014.1, from coordinate 64,001 downwards.
TGTTGCAGCCGAACTCGATTTTTTTAAAGGCCACTTTGACGAGCAACCGGTATTACCCGGTGTCACCCAACTGGATTGGGCTATTCAACTTGGCAGTAACGCATTCGGCTATGAGCCTACTGTGGCGACCCTAGAAGTACTAAAATTTCAGCAATTATTATTGCCAAACAGTCATGTAGAACTGTTTATTAGCCATAACGCTGCCAAAGCCAAACTGACGTTTGTTTATCGCGATGCTGATAAGCGTTTTGCCTCTGGCAGAATTGCTTTTGATACGTCGAAAATCAAGCCGCGGCTTCATTCAGAAAAGGATAGTTAACTATGAAACTAGCTATCATTATCCCCAATTACAATCATCAACAAGCCATTGCTGACACCCTAGTTTCACTAGAATCATCCGGGCTACACTGTTATTTAATCAATGATGGCAGTAACGATGAAACACGATACTTATTACAAGAATTGGCGGATAAATATGATTGGGTCAGTTTGATCCATCATCCATTTAACCGTGGCAAAGGCGCCGCTGTGACCACGGGTTTACGAGTCGCTTTTAAAGAGGGTTACAGCCACGCATTGCAAGTCGATGCAGATGGTCAGCACTGCCTTGATGATATTCCCGCAATGATCGATGCTGCCACACAGCAGCCTTTGGCACTCATATCCGGTAAGCCTCAGTACGATGAATCAGTCCCTAAGGGGCGGTTATATGGCCGCTATATCACCCACTTTTGGGTGTGGATTGAAACCTTAAGCTTTGATATTCAAGATTCCATGTGTGGTTTTCGGGTCTACCCACTTGCAGCAACCGAGCAATTGTTTCGTGAGCAGGCCTTAGGTGAGCGCATGGACTTTGATATTGAAATTATGGTCAAAATGCACTGGCAAGGCGTACCTGTGGTCCATATTCCTACTAACGTTATTTACCCTGAAGACGGCATTAGTCACTTCCAAGGCTTTAAAGATAATGTGCGTATTTCAGCCATGCACACAGGATTATTTTTCGGCATGCTCAAACGTTTGCCAACCATATTGGCAAAAAAAAACACCCATAAACACTGGTCAGCAATGAGTGAGCGAGGCAGTTATTGGGGCATTAAATTACTGGCTGATAGCTATCGTTTAGGTGGCCATTGGCTATGCCGCGCCATCATGTATCCGGTTATTTGCTACTTCTTTTTAACTGGGGTAACCGCACGTAATGCGTCTTTAGACTTTTTACGTCGCGTTAAACAGCAACACCCTGAGCAAGCTTTATTGTCAGAGCCTGTGACTTGGCGAGATAGCCTAAAACACTTTTTTGCCTTTGGTAATGCTGCACTAGATAGAATAGATGCCTGGTGCGATCGCATTAAATTATCCCATGTCGACTTTGCTGACAGACATGTTTTAGCAGACCAATTAGCCACTGGCCAAGGGGCTGTGCTACTGGTATCTCATTTGGGTAATTTAGAGTTGTGCCGTGCGATTTCAATCCACCAGCAACAAGTGAAAGTGAATGTCATGGTACTAACTAGCCATGCAGAAAATTTCAATAAGGTGCTCAAACAGCTTAACCCCAGCAGCAGCTTAAACTTAATCCAAGTGGACGAGCTAGGCCCTAGCACAGCAGTGTTATTACAAGAAAAGATTGCCGCTGGAGAGTTAGTGGTTATCGCCGCCGATCGCACCTCATCTGATACTGCAGGGAGAGTCATTTACAGTGATTTTATTGGTCAGCAGGCCGCCTTTCCCCAAGGGCCTTTTATTCTGGCCGGCTTATTAGATTGCCCAGTTTATACCATGTTCTGCTTACAAGAAGATGGTCGCTATCATGTCCATGTAGAACATTTATCAAATAGCTTAAAAGGCCCACGAGCAGGGCGCACCGAACGATTAACCGATGCCGTTGTTGAATACAGTCGCCGTTTAGCACATTTTGCGACCCAACAACCATTACAGTGGTTTAATTTTTATGATTTTTGGCGCAACGATGAGCAATCACAACGTAGCCAGTCACATTCCAAGCAGGGGCAGTAATTCCATGAGCCAAGCGTCTTCAACATCAACTTTGCCAACCGTACATTTTGGCCAACAGCAGCTGAGTTTAGAACAGGTGGTTGCCGTCGCTAAAGGTGCCCCTGTTAAGCTTAATGAGCGCCCTGAATATCAAGAATACATTCAAAAAGGGGCAAGATTTATTGATAGCCTTTTGAGTGAAGAAGGTGTGGTTTACGGAGTAACAACCGGTTATGGCGACTCTTGTACTGTTAACGTAAGCTTGGACTTAGTCCATGAATTACCGCTGCATTTATCACGCTTTCATGGCTGTGGTTTAGGCGACATTTTTTCGCCAATGCAAGCCCGCGCGATTATGGCCTGTCGTTTAAGCTCATTAGCCGTAGGCAAGTCTGGGGTGACTTACCAGCTACTACAACGGATTGAGTTATTGCTTAATCTAGATATCACGCCAGTGATCCCTGAAGAAGGCTCTGTTGGCGCCAGTGGTGACTTAACCCCGCTATCTTACTTAGCTGCGGTACTTGTTGGCGAGCGCGATGTTATTTATAAAGGTAAACGCCGCGCCACCAAAGATGTGTATCTTGAGCTAGGTATTGTGGCACTAATCCTGCGCCCTAAAGAAGGCCTAGCCTTAATGAACGGCACAGCGGTAATGACAGCCCTTGCCTGTTTAGCCTATGACCGCGCTCAGTATCTCACCCGCTTATCTAGCCGCATCACTGCCATGGCATCATTGACATTAAAGGGCAATTCAAATCATTTTGATGACATCTTATTTGCCGCTAAACCGCATCCAGGGCAAAACCAAATCGCCACTTGGATACGAGAAGATTTAAATCATCATACTCATCCTCGCAACTCAGATCGTTTGCAAGACCGTTACTCCATTCGTTGTGCGCCGCATATTATTGGGGTACTGCAAGATGCATTGCCGTTCATGCGCCAGTTTATTGAAACAGAGTTAAACAGTGCCAATGACAACCCCATTGTTGACGGTGAAGGCGAGCATATTCTTCATGGTGGCCATTTTTATGGTGGCCATATTGCCTTTGCTATGGATGCAATGAAAAATGCCGTGGCTAACCTTGCTGATTTAATCGACCGTCAAATGGCATTGGTCATGGACCCGAAGTTTAATAATGGTTTACCGGCTAATTTATCTGCTGCTGTTGGCGCGAGAAAATCCATCAATCATGGTTTTAAAGCGGTGCAAATTGGCGTGTCCGCGTGGACAGCAGAAGCATTGAAAAACACTATGCCTGCCAGTGTTTTTTCACGCTCGACCGAGTGCCACAACCAAGATAAAGTCAGTATGGGCACTATTGCTGCCCGTGACTGTATGCGGGTACTGCAGCTTACTGAGCAAGTTGCTGCGGCGGCATTATTAGCCATGACGCAAGGAATACATTTACGTATAAGCCAAAATGAGTTGGCCCATGCCTCGCTCACGTCGTCGTTAGCGAAAACGGTAGCTCAAGTGAGTGAAGATTTTGAACTGCTCACTGAAGACCGTCCATTAGAAGCCGTACTACGCCAGACCGTTGATAAGATTCAATTAGGTCAGTGGGAGGTGTGTTAAATGAAAGCCCTGTTCTCATCTGAATTAACCATGGTGGTGCCATTTCATGATGTGGACTCCATGGGGATCACTTGGCATGGCAACTATTTACGCTATTTTGAAGTCGCCCGCTGTAAGCTATTGGATGAGTTAGGTTATAACTATCGTCAAATGATGAACTCTGGCTACGCTTGGCCAATTGTTGACACTCGACTGCAATATGTCAAAAGCAGTACTTTTGACCAAACAATCATTGTTTATTCCAGCATTGTCGAGTGGGAAAACCGCCTCAAGATTACTTATCAAATTCGTGATGCGAACACCAATGAGCGCATCACCAAGGGTTATACCATTCAGGCAGCCGTTGATATGGAAACTGAAGAACTATGCTTTGTCACCCCTGATGTGTTTCGAAAAACAATCGTCGCGTATCTGCCTGAGGATGAATTGACTGATGAATTAACCGCCTTGGTGACAAGGTCATGAAAACACTTATCTATGGCCTGTTAATCTGGTCTTTAGTGCTGCTGCCCAGTGCCATTAAAGCCACTGAAATCACTTCAGCGATTGTCACTTCTATGACGGACACTTCTAAGACTGACACTTCAGCTGATAAGCCTGAACTAACCTCAACACCCGAGCTAAGTACGCAGCAGCTAGCGGCCATATTTAACCAGCAAGCAACGCCAGCACAGCTAACCCAGCTGGCGGCGCAGTTACAGCTAAGACCACAAGCCAAAGGTCTGTTTAGTCAAACTCGCTATTTAGCGGTATTAAAAAAACCATTAGAAAGCGCAGGTAGCTTTATGTTTAGCCAGCAGGTCGGGCTATTTTGGCAGCAAACTACGCCCTTCCCGACGACACTAGTATTAAAAGATCGCTTGCTGATCCAGCAAGATAGTATGGGCAACATTCAGCAAAGTCAGGCTAATCAAGCTAGTTCAGCCATGGCGGAGCAATTGCCTCTGTTAATGCAAGCATTGCTAATGGGCGATGTGAAAGCATTAGAAAAAGATTTTCAGCTATATATGTCAGCGCCATCAGTGGCTGATGAATGGCAATTGGGCTTGGTGGCTAAAGACCCGCTGATCCAAAAAGCCATTGGTGGGTTAATCCTTGAAGGTGGAAAAACCTCGACAACTGCAGCATCGCAAATTAAGCGCCTCACCATGGTGACTTCAATAGCAGATGCTGTGGCTCATCAAAACACAGATAAAACCATCATTAGCTTTACCGCCATTGAAAACCAACTGTCTGATGACGATATTCAGCGCTTTAATTTAGCCCCTGCTGGCAGTGATGCTTACTAATGGCTAAATCCGATGTCCCTATGGATAAATCACAACCTAACAGCAAGCTCAGTCGCTATCAGACTCAGCCGCGACTGTTACTAGCTTTGTGGTTAATTATCATGGTTGCAATTGCAGCTTATGGGGCAGCGCTATGGCAATCAGGGGCAAAAATCCAAACTAACATTTTGGCGATGCTGCCCAAATTAACTGAATCACCACTAACTCAAACAGCGCTTGATCGGGTCGAGCAGCGCTTAGCCGATCAAGTGTATATCGGCCTCATTGCTGATGATAAACAGCAAGCCATTAATGCCGCCCAAGCGTTCATGGCGCAGTTACAGCAACAGGCTGAGGTATTTACTGATGTTCGCAGCGGCGATGCCAGTCAGATGCAGGACTTAAGCGGCTTTTACTTCTCCCACCGATTTCAGTTACTGACAGATAAACAGCGACAACTATTAGTAGCGCCAAACCAGTGGCAACAACTGCTCATGGCTGCGCAGCAGCAACTATACAGCAGCTTTGGTTACGCCAGCAGCCAGCTATTGGCCCAAGATCCATTACTACTCTTTCCAGACAATGTCATGGCCTTAGCGCCAAGCAATAACATCAGCAGCGAACAAGGGATATTACTCACGCCTTATCAGCAAGGTGAGCTAAATAAAGTCGCCGCCATTGTTATCGCTAAAGGGGTGAACAGCGCCTTCAACCCCCAAGCTCAGCAGCTGCAAAGCCAAGAGCTATCTCAAGCCTTTACATCATTAACCGATACCACTGCCAACCTTGAAATACTCAAGGCTGGCGCGTTATTTCACGCTAAGGCTGCCACTGACACAGCCAAGTCGGAAATATCGACCATTGGCTCAATCTCACTGGTTGGGGTCATGATCCTAGTTTGGCTAGGCTTTCGCAGCATTATGCCCATATCATTGGCATTGCTGACTTTATCCTGTGGTTTTTTATTAGCCGCTGTGGCGACTTTAGCCTTATTTGGTGAGCTGCATTTACTGACTTTGGTGTTCGGTACCAGCTTAATTGGAGTGGCGATTGATTACAGTTTTCATTTTTACTGTGAAAAAATTAATCAGCAGCAACGCAGTGCCAGTGACATCATCGGCAGTATTTTACCCACCTTGAGTCTGGCATTATTAACCAGTGGCATTGCCTTTATTGCGATTGGATTTACTCCTTTTCCTGGCATGCAGCAGGTAGCGATATTTTGCGCTGCTGGCTTATTTGGCGCTTACCTGACACTGGTATTAGCTTACCCTGCGCTTGCGAATCATACATTAGCTTCAAGCTCGATATTACAACCGTTGGCGCAGCGCTACCTTAGCTGGTTAAGACACTTTAGTTGCCAAACTGATGCTGCTAAGCCTCAAAAATCCAATAAGGCGACTATCATTTCCATTGCAGCGTTAGTCATTATTGCCATAGCAGGGTTAAGTCAATTAACCACCAATGATGACATCCGTAATTTACAGCAAAGCCCTGAGGCCATAACCGCTGAGGAAAACCAGCTTAGACAATTACTCAGTGGCGGCACCGATAACCAATTTGTGTTAGTTAGCGCCGCCAGTGAACAAGGGTTATTAACTGAGCTTGAGCAAGCTGATGACGTGTTAGCCGCCGCAGTGAATGCTAACGAATTAAGTCACTTTGTCAGTCTAAGTAAATACTTGCCTAGCCTGCAGCGCCAGCAACAAAACTACCTTCTATATGAACAGTTATACGCAGATCATTTAAATGACATCATCGACACCTTAGGCCTTGATGATTCAATAAAAGCCACCTTAATTACTGAATTAACAAACAGCCAAAATATGGCTATCAGCTCGGAAGATGTGCTCGCCCTAGCAGGTGACGATTTAGCTGGCTTGTGGCTGCCCGCCCATAGCCAGGATGTTAATCACAGCTCAAGCAGCGTCAGTTCTAGTAACTTAAGTTCAAGCCAGAGCCAATGGGGTAGTATCATATTGCTGGGCGGCATTAACGATTTAACCGCCCTTAAAAGCCGAGTCGACAGCAGTCACCTATCCATCACTGTGGTGGATAAAGTTGGTGATATCTCGCAGTTAATGGCCCAATTTCGCCTCATTACCTTGCAGTTATTAGCATTGGTTTGTGTGGTAGCCATTGGGATATTTAGTTTACGTTTTGGAATAAAGTTGGCGTTATTGATTGTGTCAGTGCCCGTGAGCGCCATGATATTAACCTTGGCTTGCTTGGGGCTTATGGGCTCACCGTTAAGTTTATTCCACGCTTTAGCGCTTATTTTAGTGCTGGGTATTGGTATTGATTACAGCTTGTTTTTTGCCTCGGTTAAACCACAAGCCTCTGCCGACGGAGTGATGATGGCTGTCTTTATGTCAGCTTGTTCCACCCTATTAGCCTTTGGGTTATTGGCCTTAAGCCATACCAATGCGATTCACTTTTTTGGCTTAACCTTATTGTTTGGCATCGGCTTTAGTTTTTTACTGGCCCCATTTATCAGCATAATGACAAGAGAAGTAGCACATTATGGAAAGTAGCTCATTAGAACACGCGCTTACACGAAAGCATCTAACTGACGATATCAATGTTGATGTGGTAATCATTGGCGCTGGACCTTCTGGGGCGATTGCCGCAAGTTTATTGCACCAACAGGGCAAACAAGTGTTGGTATTAGAAAAGCAGCATTTTCCGCGTTTTTCTATTGGCGAAAGTTTACTGCCTTGCTGCATGCAATTTATTGAGCAAGCAGGCATGTTAGCCGCAGTTGAACAAGCGGGATTTCAATTTAAAAATGGGGCGGCATTTAGGCATAAAGATCGCTATACCACCTTTAATTTTACCGATAAGTATACCCAAGGCCCGGGCACGACCTTTCAAGTGCAGCGTGGCCAATTCGATAAAATTCTTGCCGATACCGCAGTCTCTCAAGGGGTAGAAATTCGCTATGGCCACAGCGTTAACGATATCAACTTAACTCCGGGGTTAACTAACGAAAATAGTTCTATTTTATCGGTCACTGACGCGTCAGATAATCACTATCAAGTTACCGCTAAATATGTGCTCGATGCCAGTGGCTTTGGCCGAGTATTACCGCGACTGCTGAATATAGAAAAGCCATCAAACTTACCTTCAAGAAGCGCTATTTTTACCCATATTGAAGATAATATTACCGATGCTGATTTTGATCGCAGTAAAATCCTCATTAGCGTCCATCCAACCGAAAAAGATATTTGGTATTGGTTAATTCCGTTTAGCAATGGCCGCTGCTCCATTGGCGTGGTGGCTGAGCCGCATTTGATTGAACATTACCAAGGGGATTTAGAAAGCCAATTATGGCAACTTATCAAGGAAGAACCGGGGTTAAATCGCTTATTAGCAAATGCCAAAGTGGTACAAGAATGCGCCACTTTAAAAGGCTACTCGGCCAATGTATCCACTTTAGCGACCAATCAATTTGCACTGCTGGGTAACGCAGGCGAGTTTCTCGATCCGGTATTTTCATCAGGGGTGACCATTGCGATGCAGTCGGCCTCAATGGCGGTCAATACCCTTATCAAGCAACTAGATGGCGAAACCGTCGACTGGCAAGCTGACTATGCTGAGCCATTAATGCTCGGGGTTAATACCTTTAGAACCTATGTACAAGCATGGTACGACGGTCGTTTTCAGGATGTGATTTTTTATGATGACCCCAATCCGACCATAAAACAGATGATCTGTTCTATTCTGGCAGGCTACGCTTGGGATAGTAGCAACCCGTTCGTGAAAGATTCAGAGCGAAGACTCAATATGATTGTCGGCTTATGCCAACAACAACCTCAAGCGAGTTAACTATGTGGCGTACTTTATTCACTAACATATCGATAATTGCTGTACTGCTGGTATCAGGTTGTAGCCAGCAACTGCAGCGACAAACCTGCGTGCTATTAACCCCGCAAGTGAACTACTGTTTAGCGCCATTAATGACGCTGTCAGACCAAGAGCTTGCACCGCAAAATAGTCAGCAGCAATTGACACAAAAAATTAGCTTTACCCATGGTGACAAGCATCACGAGCTGTTAACTCAACTGGAACTTAGCCCTGAGATGATGACCATGGTAGGTTTAGCCCCATTAGGTCAGGCATTATTTACGGTCACTTATGATGGCGAAACCGTTGTGAGTCAGCAAAATGTGCTCATGGGGGATGACTTTAAAGCAGAGTACTTGATGGCTATTATGCAACTCATCTATCGACCGCACCAGCAAGTGAATCCCTATTTTAGCCAAGGTCAAATGCAGGATGTGGCTTGCGAGGCTGATAACTATAGTGATAAAAATCGTGATGACAATCGTGATGACAATCGTAATACCGGCAAATGCAGTGCCTTGATAGTCGACAATGAAGCAGCAATTCAAATTAGCTACTCGGATCTCAATCCATGGATTGCTGAGGTAATATTGCGTTTTCCGGCAGCGAATATCACCCTGTCGATCTCGCCTTTGTAGCGGCCCATTTTTCTAGATGTAACAATGGAATAAAAGTGTAATTAATGACTAATTCTATCGCCATAACCCAGATTGGATTGTGTACCCCATTAGGCCATACGCCGCAGCAAGTGCTTGGTAAGCTTTTAGCTGGCGATACCAGTGCCATGGTGTTGCGAGATGATCTAATGTTTAATGCCAATACCCGAGTGGGTGCCATTGATGAGGCGCAGCTAAAAGCTATTCCTGAGAGTCTGCAGCAATTTGATTGTCGTAATAATCAATTACTCTATACCGCAGCGCTGCAATTAGATAAGACTATCGCCCAAGCCAAATTACAATTTGGCCCATCGAGAATAGGCGTGGTGATTGGTACCAGTACTTCTGGTATTTCAAAAGGCGAAGCCGCCTTGGCGTATCACGCCGTTCACGGGGAGTTTCCACCCACGTATCATTACGCTCAGCAAGAATTAGGCAGTACTAGCGACTTCCTGCGTCAATACTTTAAGCTATCAGGCCCATGTTATACGGTTTCAACAGCGTGCTCTTCCAGCACCAAGGTATTTGCCAGCGCGAAACGATTATTAAATGCAGGCTTATGTGATCTGGTGATTGTCGGTGGGGTTGATAGTTTGTGTCAGCTCACCCTCAATGGCTTTAACGCACTAGAATCGGTCGCGGCTGATTTATGTAACCCCTTTAGCAAACATCGCGATGGCATAAATATTGGTGAAGCAGCAGCGCTATTTACCTTACAAAAATCAACCCCACATACTGAGCAGATAATCCTTGCAGGCATTGGAGAGTCATCCGATGCCCACCATATTTCTGCGCCGCATCCACAAGGTACTGGCGCTATAGCCGCTATGAATAATGCCTTAAGTGATGCCAACATTACGCCAAAACAAATCAGTTACGTGAACTTGCATGGCACTGCCACCCCCAAAAACGATGCCATGGAATCATTAGCGATGCAGCAAGTGTTTGGCAACACCGATAACATACCCTTATGCAGCTCCACAAAACCGTTAGTGGGTCATTGCTTAGGCGCAGCAGGGGCAATTGAAGCGGCGTTTTGCTACTTACTATTAAGTCAGTATAACGACAAGCAAGCCTTACCGCCGCAAGTGTGGGATCAACAACAAGATCCCGATAACCCCCTATTGCCATTAGTAACCCAAAATCAATCCACAGCCGTCAATTACATTATGAGTAATTCGTTTGCTTTTGGTGGCAGTAACGCCAGTATCATTTTAGGTCGGAGTCGAGCTCAACATGACTAACCTTATCGCACAAGCAGCGCTATTATCACAAGATGTCAGTCATTTTGTGCCCCATAGAGCGCCAATGATTTTAATAGACCGCTTATTAAGCCATCAAGTAGATACCCTGATCACCGAGGTTAGTATTAGCGACACGAGCGCTTACTTTAATATGGCATTAAATGGGGTGCCAAATTATGTGGGCATCGAGTATATGGCTCAAAGTATTGCCGCACTAGCTGGTGTTGAAGCCCATTTAAAAAATGATAAAATTCGAGTGGGCTTTTTACTTGGAACGCGCAAGTTAGTGATGCATCAAGGGCACTATGAACGGGGTAAATGCTATCAAATTAAAGTCACTCGGCTATACCAAGAAGAAACTGGACTAGCAGTATTTGATTGCCAAATTCTTGCTGCCGATGCCGTCATTGCCACAGCAAATGTCAACGTGTTTCAGCCTCAAGATACCACGGCTTACATACAAGAAAATCTAACTTAGCAGTCTGTTACTAACAGGCAATAGAGATAAGGAAAGTGACCAGCAGGTGCTGAATGTCATGGAGATAAAATGACCACAAATAAAAGAGTCTTAGTAACGGGTTCAAGCCGCGGTATAGGTAAAGCTATCGCGCTGAAATTGGCTCAACAAGGCTATGATATTGCCGTGCATTACCACAGTAATATCGTAGCGGCCGAGCAAACCCAAGCTGAAATTATGGCCTTAGGTGTCAATGCCAGCCTGATCGCTTTTGATGTTGCTGACCGCCAACTAGCAAAAACTAAAATCACTACCGATATTGAGCAAAACGGCGCTTATTACGGGGTAATTCTTAATGCAGGAATTACCCGCGACACCGCATTCCCTGCAATGACTGACGAAGAATGGGATAGTGTGATCCACACTAATCTAGATGGTTTTTACAATGTGATTCAGCCAACGATTATGCCGATGATCCAAGCTAGATTTGGTGGCCGCATCATTACTATGGCATCGGTATCAGGCATTGCAGGCAACCGTGGCCAAGTGAATTATAGCGCTTCAAAAGCTGGGTTAATCGGTGCCACTAAAGCCTTGTCCTTAGAGTTAGCAAAGCGAAAAATCACCGTTAATTGTATCGCCCCAGGACTGATTGAAACTGACATGGTCAGTGACTTCCCCAAAGAGATGATTAATCAAATAGTGCCAATGCGCCGCATGGGCAAAACCAACGAAATTGCCGGCCTAGCCAACTTTTTGATGTCTGATGATGCCGCTTATATCACTCGCCAAGTGATCTCAGTTAACGGAGGCATGATATGAGCCGCAGAGTCGTCATTACCGGAATCGGCGGTATTTCAGCACTGGGCCACGACTGGCCAAGCATTGCTAAGCGCTTACAAGAAAAATATAACTGCGTCGTCACCATGGATGAATGGAATAAATTCCCAGGGCTTAACACCCGCTTAGCCGCGCCAATCATAGACTTTGAGCAGCCCAAACATTACTCACGCAAAAAAATCCGCTCCATGGGCCGAGTATCTATTATGGCGACCCGCGCCAGTGAAATCGCCCTAGAAGATGCAGGATTGCTTGATGACCCTATTATCAAATCAGGTGAAATGGGCGTGGCTTATGGCTCCTCTACAGGCAGCACCGAACCCCTTATAGGCTTTGGTGATATGCTTAAAAATGGCGATATGTCAGGCATTAATGCTACCAGCTATATCCGCATGATGGCGCACACCACAGCGGTAAATGTTGGAGTATTTTTTGGCCTTAAAGGCCGAGTCCATACTACTAGTAGCGCCTGCACCTCTGGCAGTCAGGCCATTGGCTACGCCTTTGAAGCGATAAAATTTGGCCAGCAAACCCTAATGCTCGCTGGCGGCGGTGAAGAGCTGTGCCCTACCGAAGCTGTGGTGTTTGACACCCTGTTTGCCACCAGTACTAAGAACGATCAACCACAATCCACCCCTAGACCATTTGATAGCCAGCGAGACGGCTTAGTTATTGGTGAAGGAGCCTGTACGTTAGTGCTTGAAGAGTTACAACACGCTCAGGCGCGCGGCGCAAAAATTTACGCAGAACTAGTGGGCTTTGGTACTAATTCCGATGGCCTGCATATCACTCAGCCAAACGCTGACACCATGGAGGTGGCTATTCGCTTAGCGTTAAAAGATGCCGCAATTGATGCCGATAAGATTGGTTATATCAATGCCCATGGCACCGCCACTGAACGCGGTGATATTGCCGAGTCACACGCCACCTATTCAGTTTTTGGTGAACAAGTGCCTATCTCATCACTGAAAAGCTATACCGGCCACACCCTCGGCGCTTGCGGCGCATTAGAGGCTTGGGTCAGTATAGAAATGATGAACGCTGGCTGGTTCGCCCCCAGTTTGAACCTTGAGCAAGTTGACCCAGAATGCGCGCCATTAGATTATATCAAAGGTGATATTCGCCATATCGACACCCATTACGTTATGACTAATAACTTTGCCTTTGGCGGTATCAACACCTCATTAATTTTTAAGCGCTGGGATAATTAAACTACTTTATAAAAGACTTATAGCGTTCAACACGTTTTTATAAGTTGTCGGCTTTTCTCTAATCCACTTTGAGAAAAGCCACTTCTCTCCCTCTATCACTGGCATTCCTTGGTGTAAAGATAAGGGTAAAGGGGCAAAATTATTATCTGTGTTATTAAAAATAAGCAGCTGCTTACATTTGGGCTTGATTGATTTAGATAGTCTAGGGAAACAGGTCTCCCCTCCACTTTTGACGTCATTTAAATATATCAATACCGTCTTGAACCTCTGGCCACCATCTCTTAAAGCAACAGCAGAACCTGAATCTTTAGGGTGAAAAAAGTCATAGTGCGCTTTATATTCTTCTGTTGGTGAATAGTGCAAAACATTGCTTAATTCGCCATTTTCAATAGCGAGATTAAAATAAGCTGCTATTTTCATTTCAATGTTCAACAATATCCAATCATTTATTGAAGGCGTCAATTGTGCAACTGATCCAGTACGAGCCTTACTAATCTCATTTTTACCCGTTACACCATCGACCACCGTAGAGCGCTTGATATTTTTCTCTGCATGCCATCTAAGCCAATGACACTCAAAGTCATTGATGAAATCATCCACAGTATACAAGTTAATTTCTTGGGCAATTAATTGATAAGATAAGCTAGATAAGTCAGGCATTTTTATATCATCAAAGTCTTTCGTTGTTATCGCTTTATCCACTGTCCCAAAATCTAACATATTAGAAATAGCTGATACTGACTCGAGATGCTGAAAATGATAAAGAATGCTTTGAGCTTTAGCTAAATTACCCTGCTGATAATATAAATTTACCGCGGCTACAACGGCATTTTCATCACCCTTCAGATATGCCGCATATAAATAAGGCTGGAAAGCCACACCAACTTGAGGGTGAAAATAAAGTAAAAATGCCGCTTTATAATGTGCCCCTGGGATATCTTTTTCGGCAAGTTCAAATACATAATCTAACCCAACAGAAGGTTTTCTACCTATCATTACATCAACGTTCAGGAGTAAAGCTTCCGGGATTTGTTGCTGCAACAAAGGTTTTAAAACCTTTGCAGCTTCAAGATATTGTTGTCGATGTATAAGTGCGCGAGCTTGTTCTAATTGAAAAGAATATTTTGCAGTTAAGGGCATATTATAATAATTGATTTTGTATATGTATTTTTAATCATACTATACAAGTTTAACTATATGCACTTGGATATATTGATTAAAATTTCTCAGCCGAAGGTGAGCTTATGGGTTTCTGGCTCAATATGATTTAAAGAAACCGTAACTCTTAGCACAAATAGTTATGGATTATTTAAAGGTGTACTGAATAGTCAGACTTATGATTGTCGCTAATAGCGATACCAAGGCTAAGTATCAACAAACTTTTAGCGCTAACGCTCCCTGCCCTAGTGTGACTTAAACAGCTCTTGAATCAAGTTCACTTAGCTTTGCTAAAGTACAGCCCAGTAAAGCTGGCACAAAGCTTATCTTTACAATGCAGCTGTACCTCAAGTTTCACTTTTACCTTACCGCCATCAGCAAGGCTTGCTAATGAAACATCTGGCCAAATAACACTAGCAGTGGGGGCTTCAGTAATGGGCGCGCTATAGCGGATGTGTGCATCTGCTAATACGATATCACCACTAAAACCTTGCAACTTTTGCTGTAACCACATCATCCCCCAGCCCGTTAGGGTAGCCAGGGTATAAATACTGCCAGCAAACATGGTTTGATGCAGGTTAATATTGGGCTCGAGCGGCGCGGTAACTGTGAGTGTTTGCTGCTGAAAACTCAGCGGCTGCACTTGCATAAACTCACTCAAAGGAATGGTTTGATACCAAGTGTTTTGCAGTTCAATAAGTTGCTCTTTAGCCGCCATAATGTGCTCCTTTAAACCTGTAAATTAAAGGTCACAGGACCATCATTAACTAACTCTACCTTCATGTTTGCGCCGAAAGAGCCTGTAGCAGTTGTCACCCCTTGTTCACGACAAAAAGCCACGAAAGCTTCATATAGCTCATTGGCTTGATCTGGAGTCGCAGCGCTGGAGAAGCTTGGACGCAGCCCTCGGCCAGTATCAGCGGCTAAGGTAAACTGTGACACTACCAGTAACTCACCACCAGCTTGTTGCAGATTTAAATTCATCTTGCCGTTTTCATCACTAAACACACGATAGCCGATGACTTTTTTGGCCAGCTTTTGCATTTTCTCAATGTCATCGTCACGTTCCACCCCAAGCAGCACTAATAAACCTTTATTGATACTACCGGTGACTTCTTGCCCCAGCTCAGAGTCGATGGTGACACTGGCACGTGTCACCCTTTGGATTAAGCCAATCAATGTTACTTCCTAATACTTACGTGAAGAATTGTGCGATTACTTGCGGATTTACCTACACCAACAATAACCTTAGCCAGCGATATCTTGTTTCATCACTGGGATCGGTTTAATTAAATGCTCAGATCCTTTAGGTAATGATTTACCCACTTGATTAAGGCCTTCATCAGTCCACAACATAAAGCGGCGTAATTCTTCCAGTTCAATGGAATCAACAAATGTCGCAGCGCCTTGTACTTGGATCACCGCCCCATTGTCGCGAATGACGAACTTAGCAAAATTAAGCTTTTGGTTTAGTGAGCCAATTAACAACAATAGCTCTTTACTGCCATGTAATTGCGGATGCACCGCAAACAATCGATTGGTAAGAATACGATCGACCCCTTGCTCACTCATGCTAGGCTGCAGCACAAACTGAGTTTCCCCAAATTGCACCGCCACACTATTAGGGCTGAGTTTAGTGGCTAAGTAACTGGCGTTTAGCAACGTTTTATATAATTCTTCAGCGGCTTGCTCATCGCTCATATTAGCCATGTTGATCATCTTAGGAGCAGCAGAAACTACAGTATCTTCTGTGGTATTTTCGGTGGCGGCGCAAGCAGATAACCCTATTACGCATGCTGCAAGTATCAATTTTTTCATTTTCGTTCCTTGTTAAGTTATCTTTGCTAGCGATAAAGTATCGCAAGTTAACACTCATGTCAGGCTCAAGTGCTAAGCCCAGTCGGTGTATTTATAATGCTTGTGTTACTTCTCATTATCTTCTGAAGTAGAAAAAATCCCGGTATCGAGGTACTCAGGCATCGCGGCCGTTATTTCTGCGCCTAATAAAACAATTATCCACGACACATAAATCCACACAAACAAAATCGGGATGGTGGCTAGCGCGCCATAAATGGCTTCATAACTGGGAAACTGCGTCACATAAAAGGCAAAACCTTTTTTACCCGCTTCAAATAGCATCGCCGCTACCACAGCACCTAATAAGGCATGTAAAAAATGCACTTTTTTATTGGGCACCACCATATACAACAGTAAAATCGAGGCCACAGAAAACAACATCGGCAAACGCTCAACCAGCCAAGTCATTAAGCCTGATATTTCGCTATTATCAAATACCGTTAATGACACCACATAAGAGGTTGCCACTAAGCTGGCACCAATCAATACTGGCCCTAATGTCAGTACCATCCAATACATAGAAAAAGACACCATATAAGAGCGGCTTTCAGTGGTACGCCAAATATTATTCAGCGCTTTATCGATAGCAGAAATCAGCAACAAGGCCACCACCACTAACGCAATCACCCCGACAAAGGTGCCCTTTGAGGCATTTTCAACAAATTCATTGATATAAACCTGTACGGTATCGCCAGCGGCAGGCAAAAAGTTGTCGTAAATAAAGCTCTCAATTTTACCGCGAATACCTTTAAATACTGGAAACGCCGACAACATCGACATGGTCACCGCCACCATTGGCACTAGTGATAATAGTGTCACATAGGCTAAGTGACCGGCTTTGACATTGATTTGATCTTCTACCAAGCGCTGCTTAAGGTGAAGTATAAATTGCCAAATGCTAATAAAAACTCGTTGGATATAGGCTACATCTATCTTATTTGTCACAATATTCTCTTGATTATTTTATTTTCAATTCTGCGTTTTAATTCGTACAATGTTATAACACGATAGTTACACTCCAAGGGAGCGATTTAATGTCTCAACAAGGTTCTGCTGGTAATGTGATTGCCGCCATCGCCAGTTTCTTTTTCCCAGGTTTAGGTCAACTGGTTCAAGGTCGTATTATAGCTGCAATTCTATTTTTCTGTCTTACAGCAGTATGTTACTTCTTCTGGGTATTAATCATCCCAGCCATTATTGGTGCCATACTTCACCTTTGGAGCATTATTGATGCTGCCACATTTACCGCCGACTAATTCGATAATACGATAAGAGAGTAAACAATGAAGAAATGGATATCCTTGGCATTACTGAGTAGCAGCTTACTACTTAGCGGTTGTCAAAGCGCTTATTATGGCGCCATGGAAAAGGTCGGCTACCACAAGCGTGACATCATGGTTGATCGCGTCCAGGAAGCAAAAGAGTCCCAAGAAGAAGCCCAAGAGCAATTTAGTTCTGCGTTAGAAGAAATGCAGGCGTTACTTGCCTTTGATGGTGGCGATCTTGAAGATGCTTATAACAAAGCTAAAGATGAATATGACTCAGCGCAGTCAGCCGCTGATGAAGTGGGCGATCGCATCGATAAAGTTGAAGATGTAGCTGAAGCTCTATTTGAAGAGTGGCAAGCTGAAATTCAAGAAATCAGCAAAGCGAGCCTACGCCGTAATAGCACCTCTAAATTGAATGAAACCCAGCGCTCTTACGATTCATTGGTCAAAGGCATGCGCCGCGCCGAAGCAAAAATGCCTCCGATCCTGACGGCTATGAAAGACAATATGTTGTATTTAAAGCATAACCTTAATGCGCAGGCCATTGGCGCCATTAAAGGTGAGTTTGAAAGCCTGCAATCAGATATTACTAGCTTGATCAGCGAAATGAACAAATCGATTGCTGAATCGAATAAGTTTATTGAAGCCATGGAAAAGGGTTAACATCTTAAAAATAAAGTGAGCAGCTTTTAAGTCCTGACTTAAAAGCTGCTTTTCTCTTTAGTTGCCAATTTATCCAGTTCAGAACAAGTCTTAACGCCATCTCGGCAAGCAATCAATGTCACCTCAATATGTGTAAGCATCTGCTTTTGATCAAGTATAAAACCCTGCGAGGCAGCCAAGTGTGATAATACTTGATAAGCCTCAGTCTCTACTGAGCCAAACTGGAATGTATCGCCATTACTGAGTGATGCAATTGCAGTCATTGATAACTGATTATTGTTACTATCTTTTAGCTTTCGAGCTGAAAAATGTAACCTTTGCTCATCATCAAAGCCGCTAACGAGTGACGTTAACGTCGATTTATCGGCAAATTCAAATGTTATTTCAGGGGATAAATTAGCAATGGGGGTATTATATTCAACCCCTTGGATATAGGCTTCAAACCACATCTTTTTGAACTGGTAATAAGTTATCTTACGCTTCCAATCTGCATTAATTTGCACTATTCGGTCTTTATCATTAACTAATGACCATGCTGTTGCGGCAATGTCTGGAGCAACCTTTATTTGTAGCGGCTCAAAAAAGTCCTGCTGATATAAATACTCTGCATAAGTAATAAACTGTTCACGCTCGAGATTTTGTGGCGCTAAGGGAATAATGGTAGAGCGGTCTTCAAACTGGCAAATGCCTTGGGTGGCAGAGCGATTATAGTCACTACACACTTCAACCATTAATTTAATTACTTCAAATTTACGTAGCTCAAATTGGCTAAAGTTAACCACATTCATAAACGCGTGCTGGCGATTGGCTAACGCTGATAATGCTGCAGCTTGATATTTTTTATCTGAATTACAGTCATTACATTGAAGGTTTATGCTGCCAACTTTATTATTCGCAAAGACATTAGCAGTGACCAACATCAGCATTATTAACAGTACTAATTGGCTTAAAAATCCATTTCTCAAACTATTCCATCCCTATATAAAATTATACGTAACAAGCTAATAATAATCTAAAAGTAGCAATCGCGCCTGATGGCGCTGCAGTGAAATCAATACCCTAGCGATTAATACAGGTCAATGTAGTCATTTTTAGGCACAGCGAAAATCAGCGTATGATTATAATAAGCAATCAGATTGCCGCATGGGTTCTAATTTTGTTCAACGTTAAGGGGGAGTATCCCCAATTAAAGCTCCGACTTACATCCCCCTTAAACTCAGTTCAGTTAATTCAATTTATATAATGCCTACCATTAATCCGTTGAATAATTTGAGTGGCCGTTAAATCATGTACCACATTGATGACAGTCGATGCTGCATCGGTAATGGCGCCTAATACCACCAAAATAGGGATCACTTCGACGGGTAAGCCTAAGGTTGTCACAATAAAGATTTCCCCTAAAAATGCCCCGCCAGGCACGCCGCCAATGACAAATGCTGACAGCACCGAAATCAAAATGGTTAACATAAACACATCCGCGCTAAAGTCGAGCCCAAGTAATGAATAAATAAATACGATTTTAAGCGCGGTTATCATCGCTGCGCCGCCTTTATTTAAATTCACCAATAGCGGCAAGCTGATTTCAGCTATTTGCTCATTTAAACCCATTTTACTTGCTGTGCGAATATTAACTGGCAAGGTGGCCAAAGAGGAACTAGTACCTAGGGCGGTTACTGCAGGAGCTAACATATGCTGCCAAAAATTATTTACTCCTTTCCCTCCACCTCCAATCCATGCATATAGCGTTGAGCCTAAAGTTAAATACAAAAAGGTTGCCACTAAAAATAGCGCAATAGCTCGGGCAAATGTGCCCATTAACTCAGCATCTTGACTGGCCATAGTTGCGGCAAAATAAGCCCCTAAGCCAATTGGTGCTAAGTACATTAAGATGGCTATGATTTTCATGATCACGGTATTAAAGCTATCCAATAATGCCGAAACTTTGAGGCCGTCTTCACCTGATTGACCAATCGCTATTCCGGTGATCAGCGACATAATGATCAGCGCTAAAATATTCGATTTAGACATTAAGCCCACAAAATCATTGGTGGTTAATAAGCTCACAAAATCCATACTGCCAGTGGTTTCAACGGTATCGGCTAAATCAAGTGTCACTCCTTGGGCAGGGTCAAATGCTAGCGCCAACAAGGTAATGCCTACAGCGGGGATCATCGCCATGACAATGGACACGCCCATGATGGTGGCAAGTATGGAGCCAAGCTTTTTTAAATCGGTCATTTTGGCAATGGATGACATCACGCTAACGGCCACCAAAGGCACAATAATCATAAACAACAAGTTGAGAAATATTTGCCCTATGGGTTTAAGTTTAATGGCAAACTCAGGGGCAACTAAGCCCAACATGCCGCCCAGCATCAGGGCTGTGAGTAAAATAATCGATGAGCGATACGCGCGAAGGGCATTCCACATGGTGAGGTTCCAATAATTAAGATCTAGTGAGCATATGCTGATTTTTAATCATAGCCGAAAAGCCGTTACTATGAAGGCTGGGCTTACTGCAGCGCATTGATGACGAGTAACTTATCTGCAGTAAACTTGACTCTGAACTAATGCGCCCAAGCAAAGCCCGCGACTGCGGGCTTTGGCTAAATTGCGATAAACAGCTATCTTCCTCTGCTTCGCCCTTCTCTGGTCATTCCTGACTGACGCGCTTGTCGAGAACGATTCAGACTTTGATGATCTATGCTACTCGAGCGAGTTCGATTAATTGAGTGACTCATATTACTCGACTGATTACGGCTCGGTTGGCTGTGGCTAGTTTGATTTCGACTCGGTTGAATCGAGGTTGATGGCCGCGTACTTGTGACAGGACGAGTATTATTGGCGGGGCGGGTATTACTCGCCGGACGAGTAGTGCTAGATGGCCGTGTCGAAGGAAAACTACTACTATTGCCCTTTGACGGTTTATTTACATTGCTAGGTTTAGACCCTTGAGCTTTTGATGGCACATTATTCCACTTACCATCGCTACGATTTTCCCACTTGCCTTTATTATCACGGGCAACATTACCGTGCTTATCGGCAAACACATCATTAGTGCGCTTTTTATTTACCTTCGCTTTATTAAAATGCTTATTGGCTACACTTGGGCTGGCTAAGCGTTTACGATTCACCTCGCGATGGTAAAGGTTATTGGGTCTAGCGCGATTATTAGCTAATTTGTTCGAACGCATATGATTATGCATTTTAGTGCGATTACCGACACTGATACTGTTACCAATATTGATACGACCGGTATTGATCACCACTGGTCGTCTATAGCCACCGCCATAATAGCCACCACAGCATGGGCGACGATAACCATAACCGCCTCCCCATACCACACCAGCATTGAAAAAGCCGTTGCTCCAGCTCACGCCAACATTCCAACCTGTCCACGGATTATAACCAACATGTAATCCCCAGGTCGGTGGGCGAGGATAATAATAACGGCCTCGATACGGTGGGTAATACCAGCCGGTACCGTAAATTGGCACCCCATAATAAGGGTATGACCACATATAACCCGGCGTATAACCTACGTAAACCACTTCAGGGGTTGAATCATAAACCTGCACGTAAGTGGTGTTATAAACCGGCGAACTTGCGGGTATCTTGGCAATTTCTTCATCAGGAATATTATCAGCAACAATCCACGGGCCTTTGGCAGTTTTTGAGGTAAACCACACCCCATTATCAACAGCGTAATAAGCTTGATTTATCAACAATACTTGTGTGGCGGTATTAACAGCATAGGAGACTGATGTTCCTGTTACCGCTTCAAATTTAGGCTCGCCATCGTATTCAACCTCCAGTGTGGCTTCATCACGCTTAATCGCTGCAGTTTGCGGGATTTGCGCATCTAGCACTGCTTGATTGGCTTCATCAGTGCCTGCAACTGAGACACGTAAGCCACCAATATCAGATTCGGGAGGGATATCGTTAAAGCTTTCAGGCAGTTTGTCAGCCCTAACAAACTGCCAAGGTCCGGCCTGCTTTTTAGATTTAAACCAACGCCCAGATAAAAGCACATACATATCGCCAGAGGAGGTCTCTCTTACCCATGGGGTTTCGGTATTGGTGACATAAAGTAACTTACCATCAATCAGGCTTTGCCAATTGGGTGAGCCATCAGTGGCCACTAACTCAGTCGGTTCATTAGTGGTAATAATCTGCGGCGCATTGACGGTGCTTTTAGCGGCTTCATCCTCGGTATTCACCATGCTGACCAAATCTTCAGGAGGATACAATGTGACTTGCCATGGCCCCATAGGATCATCTGCCACATACCAAAAGGTACCACTGCTTAAATACAGCTTGTTCGTTTGCGTATTACGGGCAACGGCAAAAGGGGTATTTAACACTCGCTCATAGGGACTATTTTCAATTTCACTAAATTGTGGCTCACCATCATAGGACAGCAACACGCTCAAGTTATTACTGAAGACGATTTCTGGCGCATCGTTGTTAATATTATCTAAGCTGCGTTTTACCTGCTCAGCATTTTCAAGGCTGGCTGATAAGCGCTCCATGGAAATTTCGAAGCTAGTTGTCGCTAGCGCTTCTGAGACTGTATCGGTGAACGTTTGCTGGTCTTCGGCAGTGGATGATGGCCAGCGCACTTCGGTCACTTCAATATTACGCACCAAAGCAACATCGTCATCAGTATCGATTCTAGCGCTAAACCAAAAAGCGCCAAATACAGGGTCGTCTTGACCTTCCACTTCAAATGACATCGCAGCGCGGCTCATCAAGATATTGCCATCTAACGATTCTGGCTGCGGCTGATAAACCACTAAGGTGCCGAGTTTCGTTTCAACATCTTGCGGCCATTCAATTGCTACTGCCGAAAAGGGTAATAGCAACAATGCTATCCATACAGTTAGCACTTGCAGCCAGCGACGTTTGATATTGGTTATCATCATGAGTCCTTATTTTGCAATCATTTGCTATTAATCATGCGCGACTAATAATTAAAAGCGTGTATTTAAGTATATGTAGTAAAATCCATTTATTGCCAATTTGGTCATGATTAACAAGTTAGCATCTATTTGTTCATTTAATATACCGACAAACACATTGAATTTGTAAAATAGATTGTAGAAAAATAAAACAGCCACTTTTCTAAATATCCATCTACCCTGCCGTTTTATGAATATGCAAAGATCAAAAAAGCCCTTACTGGAAACCAGTAAGGGCTTTTTACTAACTGTTATTTACTACTATAAAAGCGGTCTATAAAGACGTCTTATAGTGAGTAGTAAAGTTCAAATTCAACTGGGTGAGTAGTACGTGCAACACGCTCTGCTTCACCTTGCTTGATAGCAATATATGAATCGATAAAGTCATTAGTGAATACTTCACCTTTAACTAAGAACTCACGGTCCGCATCTAAGCTTGCAAGTGCATCTTCTAGTGAAGTCGCAACTTGTGGGATCTCAGCCGCTTCTTCTGCTGGTAAGTCGTATAAATCTTTATCCATAGCTTCACCTGGGTGAATCTTGTTTTGGATACCGTCTAGACCTGCCATTAATAGCGCAGCAAAACCTAAATATGGGTTTGCATGTGGATCAGGGAAACGTGTTTCAATACGACGACCTTTAGGGCTTGGTACCACTGGGATACGGATAGAAGCACTACGGTTACGTGCAGAGTATGCAAGCATGACAGGCGCTTCGAAATGTGGCACAAGACGCTTGTAAGAGTTTGTGCTTGGGTTAGTAAATGCATTCAACGCTTTAGCATGCTTGATGATACCACCAATGTAGTAAAGAGCAGTTTCACTTAAACCAGCGTACTTGTCGCCTGCGAATAAGTTAACGCCATCTTTAGCTAAAGATTGGTGAACGTGCATACCACTACCGTTATCGCCCATTACTGGCTTAGGCATAAATGTCGCTGTTTTACCGTATGCGTGTGCCATGTTATGCACAACATACTTAAGGATCTGAACTTCATCAGCTTTAGCAGTTAGCGTGTTAAAGCGTGTCGCGATTTCGTTTTGACCGGCTGTAGCAACTTCATGGTGATGCGCTTCAACAACTTGACCCATTTCTTCAAGTACTAAACACATAGCACTACGTAAGTCTTGTGATGAATCAACTGGTGCTACTGGGAAGTAACCACCTTTAACGAATGGACGGTGACCAGTGTTACCATCTTCATAGCTAGTACCTGAGTTCCATGCCGCTTCTTTTGCATCAACTTTAGCAAAACAACCTGACATGTCAGCACCAAACTTAACATCGTCAAATAAGAAGAACTCTGGCTCTGGACCAATTAATACTGTGTCAGCAATACCAGTAGACGTTAAGTATTCTTCAGCTTTTTTAGCAATAGAACGTGGGTCACGGTTGTAACCTGTCATTGTGCCTGGCTCTAAGATGTCACAACGGATTAGTGCAGTTGTTTCTTCTGTGAAAGGGTCAAGAACAAACGTGCTCGCATCTGGCATAAGTACCATGTCAGATTCGTTAATGCCTTTCCAACCCGTAATAGACGAACCATCGAACATTTTGCCGTCTTCAAAAAAATCTTCATCAACCTGATGAGATGGGATAGAAACGTGTTGTTCTTTACCTCTGGTATCGGTAAAGCGTAAATCAACAAACTTAACTTCCAATTCTTTAAGTTGCGTTAAAACAGATTCAGCTGACATTCTTAAGCCTCCGGTAGAGTAAGGGTATTCCCTTTTATAATTCAAGTTCACCACTATACTACGACATTAAAGACGCGTATGTGTCGAAATATCACATAATTGACAATCTTAAAGCTATTACCATGCCAACTGAATAAGTATATGATTTTTATATATTTGACTTAATAGCCAATTATCGAAAACACAATTTTGCATCATTTTAGTGCAAGCGCACGCACTATTATGGTTCAAATTCTATTTTGGTGCGCGGCTAAAAACACTGCGCTGATTGTTTGTCACATTTCTGAATCGTTACTATTATATGATGCTATAAATGCCAAAATTGATGGTTATTTTTTAGCTAATCACAAAGTGTACAAAAATAATCCTATCCGCAAAGCGTCTCGTGGAGTAGAATGGCACGCTTTTTTATGGTGGCTAAACTTAATGCCGCTATAAACTCCTATTTATTTGTTTGATGGTATAGAGGTTTTATCCGTGTTAGAGAATTTACGTAACATCGCCATTATTGCTCACGTCGACCATGGCAAAACGACCTTGGTAGACAAGCTTTTGGCACAGTCAGGCACCCTTGAAAGTCGAGGCGAAGCCGCAGAACGTGTAATGGATTCTAACGATCTTGAAAAAGAACGTGGTATCACCATTTTGGCTAAAAATACCGCCATCAAATGGAACGACTACCGTATTAATATCGTAGACACTCCTGGTCACGCCGATTTCGGTGGTGAAGTTGAACGTGTTCTATCTATGGTAGATTCAGTATTACTTTTAGTTGATGCAGTTGATGGCCCAATGCCACAAACTCGCTTCGTAACTAAAAAAGCGTTTGCTCAAGGCCTTAAGCCAATTGTTGTAATCAACAAGATTGACCGTCCAGGCGCTCGTCCTGATTGGGTTATTGACCAAGTATTCGATTTATTCGACAACTTAGGTGCAACTGACGAACAGTTAGATTTCCCTATCGTTTATGCTTCTGCATTAAATGGTTTCGCGACCCTTGATCCAGACGAAACTAGCGAAGACATGACACCTTTATTCCAAGCAATTGTTGAAAAGGTTTCTTTCCCTGATGCTGATGCTGAAGGTGAATGTCAAATGCAAATTTCTCAAATCGATTACAACTCATACGTAGGTGTTATCGGTATTGGTCGTGTTAAACGTGGTAGCGTTAAGCCTAACCAACAAGTAACTATTGTTGGTGCAGACGGTAAGACACGTAACGGTAAAGTTGGCCAAGTATTAGGTTACATGGGTCTTGACCGTCACGAAGTTGCTGAAGCTAACGCTGGCGACATCGTTGCAATTACCGGTCTTGGTGAGCTAAAAATTTCTGACACTATTTGTGCTCCAGGCGCTGTTGAAGCCTTGCCTGCTCTTTCTGTTGACGAACCAACGCTAACCATGACTTTCCAAGTAAACACTTCTCCGTTTGCTGGTAAAGAAGGTAAGTATGTTACTTCACGTAATATCCTTGAGCGTTTAGAGCAAGAGCTAATTCATAACGTTGCATTACGTGTTGAAGAAACTGAATCTCCAGATCGTTTCCGTGTTTCAGGCCGTGGTGAATTACACTTAGGTATCCTAATTGAAAACATGCGTCGTGAAGGTTACGAGCTAGCGGTATCACGTCCAGAAGTAATCGTTAAAGAAATTGACGGTGAAATGTGCGAGCCATTTGAAACCTTAACCGTTGATGTTGAAGAAGAACATCAAGGTGCTGTAATTGAAAAATTAGGTACACGTAAAGGTGACATGAAAGACATGCAGCTAGACGGTAAAGGTCGTGTACGTATCGACTTTATCATTCCTAGCCGTGGCTTAATCGGTTTCCAAACTGAATTCATGACAGCGACTTCTGGTACTGGTCTTATCTACCATTCATTCGACCATTACGGTCCAGTGAAAGGCGGTGACATTGGTCAACGTGCTCGTGGTGTATTGATTTCAAACGCTACTGGTAAAGCACTGACTTTCGCATTGTTCGGTTTACAAGAACGTGGTCGTCTATTCATCGGCCATGCTGCTGAAGTATATGAAGGTCAAGTTGTTGGTTTACACGCTCGTGCAAACGATTTAACAGTTAACTGTTTGAAAGGTAAGCAACTTACAAACATGCGTGCATCAGGTACTGATGAAGCACAAGTGTTAACTCCGCATATCGAAATGACCCTTGAGCAAGCGCTTGAGTTCATCGATGATGACGAATTAGTAGAAGTAACTCCTGAGAACATCCGTGTTCGTAAGCGTTACTTAACTGAAAACGAGCGTAAGCGTCATAACCGTAGCGCTAAGTAATCGTTTTGATTAGTTAACGATTTCAAATTTTGAGAACCAAAAAACCCGCTTATGGCGGGTTTTTTATTGGCTAAATATACTTAGCCGCAAAACAGCACATGACTTAATTTCACTTTTAACTCACTTAAATCGACTATATATTTTCTCTCAATAATTAATCAACAGAGAATAATATGACCGTCATTAATCACGTTAACGTAGCCAAGCAAGCCAATGTTTATTTTGAAGGTAAAGTCATCAGTCGTACCATTCATTTTAATGACGGAAGCCAGCAGACTCTCGGAGTAGTGTTGCCGGGCGAATACAGCTTTGACACTGCTGTCGCTGAAATCATGAATGTGACTTCAGGTTCATTTGAGGTGCTATTACCCAACAAGAGTGAATGGCAAACCGTTCCAGCAGGTCAACTGTTTACACTTGATGCGAAAGTCACCTTTAAAATTCGTACCCATGAAATTAGCGAATATTGCTGCGAGTACAAGTAATTAGCCTATGTTAATCAGCAGTTAATACTGATCTTTAATTCAAAAGAGGCTAATATTATAAAGTTTAAAGCTGAAGGTGAAGGAACCCCAAATGCGTTTAACCTTATTAATAACTCTTATTTTATGCAGTGTTATCTTTTCTATCAGTCATGCCACCGTGTATCGCTGGGTTGATGAACAAGGAAATGTACATTACAGCGACCAACCACGAGAAAATGCTGAACAAGTAGAATTGAGTGAAAATACCCAAAACAGTGTTGCTGCGCCCACCGTCATAGAAACAGACAGCAGCCCAAAAGAAGCTAAACCAGTAGAGTATCGGGTACGTATTGTTAATCCGACCCAAGAAGAAACCATTCGCAATAACAATGGCAACTTTACTGTGGTTGCCAGTGCTGCACCAGAATTACCCAGTGGCTTTTTAATGGCGCTGTATATCGACGACTTACTTTATGGTCAGCCGCAATCAAGCAGTATTTTTAATGTTACCGAAGTGAATCGCGGTGAACATAATCTCGTGGTTAAAGTTTTGACCCAAAACGGCAAAGTCCTTGCATCAAGTTCTCCAAGAAAGATATTTCTACACCAAGCATCTGTTTTCTCAATCGCAAAGCCTCGACCTTTGCCAAGTAAAAAGTGATATATATCAAAAAGATAAATATTATGAATTTGAGATTGTTTTAACAAGTTGCCAGTGTAGAACAAGTTGCGCATCGCACCATATTGGTGCAACATAGTAGTGCAACTCTACTTTGCAGGACACTTGATGGACATGAACAATCTGCTGAATCATTTGGTTACCGCTGTATTCGTTATCGATAACGAATTACGGCCGCGTTATGCCAATGCTGCAGCTGAACAACTTCTTGGTATTGGCAGCAATAAATTACTAGAGCAGCGTTTACCTGAGCTATATCAGTTCATGGGCGTTGAAGCCGAGCTCCTCCAAGACTCGGTTAACGCAAATCAAGGGATCACCGTCAACACTGCGGCGTTAATTACTCTTGATGGCGTGCACCACATCATCGATATCACCCTGATACCGATGGAAAGTGAAGACAACATCAGCCTGCTAGAACTACGTCAAGTTGATCAACAACATCGTATTCATCAACAACTTAATTTAGATGCTCAGCAACAGGCGGCACAATTTTTAGTGCGTAACCTCGCCCATGAAATTAAAAACCCATTAGGTGGCTTAAGAGGCGCGGCGCAACTATTATCTCGGGAACTAGAAGACCCAAGCCTTAAAGAATTTACCGATCTGATTATTGAGCAAGCCGATAGACTACGAAATTTAGTTGATAAACTATTGGGCCCTCAGCGCCCGACTCAACATGAAACCCACAATATTCATCAAATAGTTCAAAAAGTGCTGCGCTTAGTCGAGCTAACCCTACCAAGCAATATCCGCTTGGAGCGAGATTATGACCCTTCAATCCCCGATATGGACATGGATGCTGATCAATTACAGCAAGCGGTGCTCAATGTGGTGCAAAATGCCGCGCAAGCATTAGATCCTAATGGCGGAGAAATACTCATCCGCACTCGCACCCAGCATCAAGTCACCATAGGCACTAAGCGTTTTAAGCTGGTACTGGCATTGTCGATTATCGATAACGGCCCAGGGATCCCTGCAGACCTATTAGATACCTTGTTTTATCCCATGGTCACCGGCCGTGAGGAGGGCTCAGGATTAGGATTATCCATCGCCCATAATATTGCACGATTACATGGAGGTCGGATTGATTGTATATCGGCACCAGGACAAACAGAATTTACGATTATTTTGCCATTACAATAATTTGCCAATGATGGCTCAAGAGGAAGTGATATGAACATAAGCGAACAAGTTTGGATCCTTGATGACGACAGCTCGATTCGCTGGGTTTTAGAAAGAGCCTTAGCGGGAGCTAAACTGACAACGGCAAGTTTTGCCGCTGCAGAGTCGTTATGGCAAGCCTTAGAAATATCTCAGCCTATTGTCATCGTATCTGATATCCGTATGCCGGGTACCGATGGCTTAACCTTGCTTGATCGCTTGCAAATGCACTATCCGCATATTCCGGTGATCATCATGACGGCTCATTCGGATCTGGATAGTGCCGTCAGTGCCTATCAAGCAGGGGCATTTGAATATTTGCCAAAGCCTTTTGATATTGATGAAGCCATTGCGCTGGTAGAGCGCGCACTGACCCATGCAACAGAGCAAGTACCGCCGCCTGTAGCTGAGCCAGAAAAGCTTAAAACACCAGAAATTATTGGTGAAGCGCCTTCAATGCAGGAGGTGTTTCGCGCTATTGGCCGTTTATCTCGCTCATCAATTAGTGTGCTTATTAACGGTCAGTCTGGTACCGGTAAAGAGTTAGTTGCTGGGGCGCTGCATAAACATAGCCCCCGTAAAGAAAACCCTTTTATTGCCCTTAACATGGCAGCAATCCCCAAAGATTTGATTGAATCTGAATTATTTGGTCATGAAAAAGGTGCCTTCACCGGTGCCGCTAATGTGCGCCAAGGGCGCTTTGAGCAAGCCAATGGCGGCACACTATTCTTAGATGAAATTGGTGATATGCCATTAGATGTGCAAACCCGTCTATTGCGGGTATTGGCTGATGGGCAATTTTATCGGGTTGGTGGTCACATTGCCGTGCAAGTTGATGTACGTATTATTGCCGCAACCCACCAAGACTTAGAATTATTGGTGCAAAAAGGCGATTTCCGTGAAGATTTATTTCATCGTCTCAATGTTATAAGAGTACATTTACCACCGCTTTCTCAGCGCCGTGAGGATATTACTCAGTTAGCAAGCCATTTCCTTGCCACTGCCGCCAAAGAAATCGGCGTTGAGCCTAAAATCCTCACTAAAGAAACCGCTAAAAAACTTGAGCAACTGCCGTGGCCGGGTAATGTGCGTCAGCTTGAAAATACCTGCCGCTGGTTAACAGTGATGGCATCGGGGCAAGAAATCCTGCCTCAGGATTTACCGCCTGAGCTGCTAAAAGATCCCATCAGTGCCAGCGAGCGTGTTAATGGTGTTTCTGATTGGCAAATGGCGCTGACCCAATGGATTGATGAAAAGCTCTCTGCCGGTGAAAGTGATTTATTAACTGAAGTGCAACCTGCCTTTGAGCGAATTTTACTTGAAACCGCACTAAAGCATACTCAAGGCCATAAACAAGAAGCCGCTAAACGTTTAGGCTGGGGGCGTAATACCCTCACCCGCAAGCTAAAAGAGCTTGAAATGGATTAAAGTCCTGCTTATTTCAGCCTAAAAGGAGTCCTATTTCGATAATGAAATGACTCCTTTTTTATGACTATATTGATTTAGTTTTGTAGTTTAAGCACTATTAACTCAGAGTATAAGCATTATTCAGAGCTTCGAATATGGAGCGAGTAACAACCCTCAATTACCACAAACACATGAGCTGTAAAGCCGCGAAGTATATCGCTCAACATAACTGCAAGGACTGAAAATGGCCGCAAAAAGCATTATTGTCATGGGCGTATGTGCCAGCGGAAAAAGTAGCATTGCTGCGCGCTTAGCTGCTGTTATCAAGGCTAAGTTTATTGACGGTGACGATCTACATCCTAAAGCCAATATCATCAAAATGGCCAAGGGCGAAGCGCTCAATGATACCGACCGCGCCCCTTGGCTTGAGCGCATAAGGGATGCTGCATTTAGCATTGAACAAAAAAACGAAACTGCAGTGATTGTCTGTTCAGCATTAAAACAAAGCTATCGCGAGCAAATACGCGAGGGCAATAATCATGTGGTATTTCTGTATCTTGAAGGCAGTTACCAACTAATTTTAAAAAGAATTCAAGCCCGTCATGGCCATTTTATGAAAGCTGACATGCTTGATAGTCAATTTGCCACCTTAGAAGATCCAAGCAATGAGCCTGACGTGATCACTGTCAATATTGATAATTCTATTGAAGCCATTGTCCAGCAAGCTTTAAAAGCTTTAACCGAGTTAGAATCAAGTTAATTTCGACCGCAACATTATCAAAACCGCACTCATCACTTGGCTGCAGATGTAAAAAAGCCTTAACTGCATATAACAGTTAAGGCTTTTTATTTGGCTAATATTGCCCTTGATAGCAACAGTATTATTAACTGCGGTATCAACTGCAATTGATGTCATCAGCCATTAAATCGGGTCTTGGTGAATAATCACTTCGGCATCTTCAAACTCTGCCCGTAAGCGATCTTCAGTGCCATCAGTAATTTCGTGGGCTTCAAGTAATAACAGTTGCCCATTTAATTCAATATGAAATTGAATGAAGGTGGTTTTACCGGCCTGACGCGTCCGTAAATCATGAATACCATTCACCCGCGGATCCGCGGTGGCAATGGCAACAATCTGCGCCCGAGTCTCTTCATCCAGCTCCCTGTCTAATAACGACTGAACCGAGCGATACGCTAAATCAAATGCTTGATGACCAATGTATAAGGCAATCAATACTGCAAACAAGCCATCAGCCCACCACCAGCCATATTGTGCTAATACCAATGCCAGCAATACTGCACCGTTTAAAAATAAATCTGATTTATAATGCAATGAATCCGCTTCGACTATGGTGCTGTTGGTCTTGGCTAAGGCTTTTTTCTGCAGTATCACCAAGGCAAAAGTCATGACTAAGGCAATAATGGAGACAATGACCCCAAGGCCTGCATGGGCCACTTCTACCGGATTAATTAACCGTTCGCCACCATAAAACATCAACAAAAATGCTGAGCCTAAGATGAAAGCAGATTGGGCAAGTGATGCAAGAGGTTCGGCTTTACCATGACCATATCGATGGTCGTCATCAGCGGGTAAAATGGCATAGCGAATAGCGATGAAATTCACTATGGATGCTAAGGCATCAGCAAAGGAGTCAGTAAGGGAAGCTAACATACTCGCCGACCCTGAATAGAGCCAAGCGAGTAGTTTTATCACGATCAGGATTAATGCTGTTGCCACCGCGGCTCGGCTGGCAAGTTTTACCCAAAAATCGTATTCAGATTCTGCAGTCATAATAGAGAAAACACTAGTAATTAAGCCATTTAGTTAATCTCTATTATAGCGGAGTCTTGGTTTATTTAACGAGAACCTTTACCTTTTACCTTGGTAAAGCGTGATTCAAATTTCTGTTGCTGCTCTTCTGTCAAAATTTGATAGATTTCATTTTGCATTTTGAAGAAATTCATCATTTGTTGTGTTTGCTTCGCCTGCTTAGCAGCAATGATTTGCTCAGCTTGAGACTCATTAAAGTTGGCATCAGTAATTAACGCTAACATGTCTGCTTTATGTGCACTGCGCTCTTCTGCTGAAGGACGCTCGCCTTTTTCAGCTTTGTACTTAGCCATAATCGCTTTAACGTCAGTCTTTTGCGCTTCGGTAAGATCTAAAGAACGTAGCATTTTACGTACGCCTTTATGCATGCTTTTACCGTGATGTTTGCCGCCGTGAGCGCGTTCACCTTTTTGGGTTTGCTCAGTTTTAACTGAGGTATCTGCAGGCTCTGCGGCATAAAGTTGACCAGCTAATAATGCTGATGATGCTACTAGAGCTAAAACGCTGCTTTTCATCTTTAATCGTGTTTTCATAATCTCACCTTTTATCTCAAGTTATTGAACCCGCTAAGACCGACGGTTAACCATTTAATCCATCAAATGTAACCAATCAAAAACTCACCTTAGGCTCAAAATCGTTTGTGTTGTCAGTATGAAAATGAACATCGCACTGATAACGGGATCTGGGGTCACCTACATACTGTTTCGTAGGAATGAAACAAGTTTAGCGAATGCAATGTCAATGAGGGTGTTGGCTCAGTAAAAAAATGTAAAGACCATTTTTTAATCAACACATATCTTGTTCTTCAATAAAATTGCCCATAATCACGACCTCGATGCAGAGAATGGGAGCAAGCTCACGTATTAAAGGTTTGATCATTTTCATAATGAACAAAGTTACACTTGTAACATCAAAGTTAGCGCTAAGTAGTTAACATTATGAGACATTAGCTTTATAGCGAGTGCGACTTATCAGAGATAATTTAAGCGCATGTGACAAAAGACTGCAGCTAAGAGTGAATGACTGATGTTATGAGTGACGAAATGCGGTAAATGATTGAATTGAGGTTATGGATGAACAAAGTTGTCAGCAATATCATTTTTATTAGTAGTTTATTATTTTCTGTCTGTGGTTTTGCACAAAGTAACGTGACACCCAGTCCTCACGAACCCAATGCCAGTATTTGGGTTAATCAAACCCAAGCCGGCCCCGAGATTAACTTACACTTTTTTTGGTCTGCGACCTGCCCACATTGTAAGGAGGCTCACCCTTTTATAGATGCCTTAGCAGAGCGCTATAGCTGGATTCATTTACAAGATTACCTTATCAGCGAGCCTGGCAGTGTCGACAAACTCATGGCCGTGGGCGAATTAACCGGGGTTGAACCCAAGTCAGTGCCTTATTTCGCCGTCTGTGGCGAAGCCATTACTGGCTACAACAGCCATGATGTCACCGGACGCTATATTCTGCAGCGCCTAGAGGCTTGTTATCAACGAAATGCAGGCAGCTTGCCAAGCAAAGACTTAATGGCTGATTTCTATACCGAAAAAACCACTGCTAGTAGCCCGCTTTTTGAAACCTGTGCTGATGATTCAGATCCAAATAACCCCAGCACTTGTGGGATGAACTTTAGTACGACTACTGGCGAACAAGCAAAGCTCGATTCAACGCCACATATCCAGCCCGTTGATATTCCGTTAATTGGTGCAGTACAACCAGAGCAAATGTCACTTCCTGTGTTGACCTTAGTCCTCGCCGGCGTCGATGCCTTTAACCCTTGTGCCTTCTTCGTATTGCTATTTTTGCTTAGCATTATGGTGAATGCCGGTAGTCGTGGCCGCATGTTATTAGTGGGCGGTATCTTTGTGTTTTTCTCGGGCTTTATTTACTTTATCTTTATGAGCGCGTGGCTAAACTTATTCCAGTTACTTGGCGGTGGTGATGGCGGCTGGATAATTACTAGCGCAGGAGTTATCGCACTGGTGGCGGCAGTAGTGAATATTAAAGATTTCTTTTTTGGTAAAGGCGATGTCAGTTTGTCTATGTCAGTTGAAAACCGCGGCAGCTTAATCAAACGCATGGGCAAATTATCTAAAGCTAGCTCTTTACCAAGCTTAATATTGGGTTCGGCATTACTGGCGATTATGGCCAATGCTTACGAGCTACTCTGCACCGCGGGTTTCCCGATGATTTACACCTCAGTGTTATCAATCTCAGGGGTAGATACCGTGCAGCGCTATTTATACCTCATCGCTTATAACCTTATCTATATCATTCCATTAGCGACGATTGTCATTGTTTTTGCTGCCACATTAGGTAAACGTAAGCTCACTGAAAAAGAAGGTGAAGTACTTAAGTTAATGTCTGGGATCATGATGCTAGGCTTAGGCAGCATGTTGGTCCTTAACCCTATGGCACTGCAAAACGTGGTGTTCTCTGTTGGGTTAATTGCCGGCTCAATTTTACTTACCTATATTGTGGTAAAAATTAAGCGCTATAAGCAAAAAGCCGTCTAATTTTTTATCTGGTAACATTATCAATGCGAGTGCTATTAAGTGGCACTCGCTATTGGCTATTTTGATTAGACTGACCAGCTTGGTTTATTGCTTGTTCCAGCCCATTTATAGCTATCACTAAACAATAACCACAGCTTAGTTGGCCAATATGTAAAAGAGTGCAATGTTGCTAAACTTGGCTATTCATTCGTTATATAGTGAATGCTTATTATTGAGCGAGGATCCCATGAGTCGAATTTTATTAGTCGATGATGACGCAGGTTTATCAGAGTTATTAGCCCAGCTTTTAGAGCTAGAAGGCTTTGAATTAACTCAAGCATTTGATGGTCAGCAAGGGCTAGACTTTGCGCAGAATCAAGATTTTGATTTAATCTTATTAGACGTCATGCTGCCAAAACTCAATGGTTTTGAAGTGCTGCGCGCCCTGCGCACCCAAAAGCAAACTCCAGTGCTGATGCTTACCGCCAGAGGCGATGAAATTGACCGAGTAGTAGGGTTAGAAATTGGCGCTGATGACTACCTGCCAAAACCGTTTAACGATCGTGAATTAGTGGCCCGTATACGCGCTATTTTACGCCGTTCTAGCCTCACTCAAGCAGATGCAGGCGCCCAAGATACCATTAGCTTTGGTGATTTAAGCTTAGATCAAGCCAGACAAGAGCTGTACTGTAATGATCAGCTTATTATTCTTACCGGCACTGAATTCTCATTGCTTCATAGCTTGATCACTCAAGCAGGCGATTTGGTCACTAAAGAGCAGCTCAGTGAAACCGTTTTGGGTAAAAAACTGATGCCATTTGACCGCAGTTTAGACATGCATTTATCCAATCTGCGCAAAAAATTACCTGAACGTCACGATGGTCGCCCTCGAGTAAAAACCATCCGTGGTAAAGGCTATATCTGGATCCCATAATGATTAAGCTATCTTCGTTAAATCGTTTATTTGTCAAATTACTGCTGGGCTTTTGGCTTGGCAGCTCTTTAATTATTGGCTTTGTGGCTGTACTGCCTTTATTGCAGCAAAACCACGACAAACAGCCAATGACAGCCAAGCAGCAACAGCTACTTAAACGCACAGCTAAACCATTTATTGAAGATCCTAAATTACTCGAAGATCACAAAGCTTTAAAACGCTTGCATCGCCATCGCAGTCCAAATGGCAAAATGATTAAGTTCTATATCACCAATGACCAAGACCTTGTGATTAATAGCAGGCAAGTCCCTAGAACCTTTAGAGAGTTCTTGCTGATTAGTGAAGAGTTTAACGCGCCAATGAGCCATCAGTTCCGTGATGAATTGATTTTTGGACCTTACACTTTTACTGCTGGGGAACAAGAATATCGCATCTACAGTCGCGTACCAGATAACCACCCTAGACCTTGGTTCTTTTTCTTTAATGACCATAAATTATTAACCACTATTATCGCCATGATCTTATCTGGCATATTATGTGGCTTTTTAGCATGGTATTTAGGCAAACCACTTCGCTCACTCAAGCATAGCTCTAACGCTCTTGCTAGCGGCGATTTAAGCGCTCGAGTCGATGACAGTATTGCCGCCAGAGGCGATGAAATGGGCGAGTTAGCACAAGCATTCAATACCATGGCGCAATCCATTGAAACCATGA
The DNA here is from genome assembly GCF_030547465.1 of Shewanella sp. 5_MG-2023. Lineage (NCBI taxonomy): Bacteria > Pseudomonadati > Pseudomonadota > Gammaproteobacteria > Alteromonadales > Shewanellaceae > Shewanella > Shewanella sp. 5_MG-2023. Next base: position 27,312 of record NZ_JAUORC010000014.1, on the reverse strand, counting down.
TGCATAACCAGCAGCGCCTAATGGGTGATATCTCCCATGAACTGCGTACCCCCTTAACGCGCTTACAACTCTCTTTAGCGCTGGCTCGCAAAAAACAACAAAGCAGCGTCGAGATTGAGCGCATTGGCTATGAAGCTGAGCAGCTAGAAGCTTTGATTGCAGAATTGCTGACCTTATCGCGAGTGACCATCAGTAATACTGAAAATAAAGTCCACTTAGAACTTGCCGAGTCTCTCAGTCAAATTCTTGATGATGCTGAATTTGAAGCCGAGCAACAACAGAAAAGATTACTCATTGATATACCAGAAAACATTAGCCTAGATCACTACCCCAAAGCGCTTTCTCGGGCGATTGAAAATGTACTGCGTAATGGCATTCGCTATGCCAATAGTGACATTTCAATCACTGCAATAAAGCAACACCAACAGGTCGTCATTACCATTAAAGACGATGGTCCTGGTATTGAAGACGTTGAGTTAGAGAAAATATTTAAGCCTTTTTATCGCCCTGATAGTTCAAGAGACAGAGAATCAGGTGGTTGGGGCTTAGGTCTGGCGATTACCCAAGCCGCCATCAAGCTCAATAAAGGCGAGATACATGCCAGCAATATTGCCCCCCATGGGCTCAAGGTGGTGATTAGCCTGCCTGAGCGGATCTGCCGTTCGAATTGAACATTGTGAATTGATTACCACCAGCAGCTGGTTTTGCGTATAATTCCCAGCTCAATCAATGAAGGTAGCTATCCATGTTCCATATTGCGCTTTATGAACCAGAAATTGCCCCTAATACCGGTAACATTATCCGTCTTTGTGCCAATAATGGCGCTAAGCTACATTTAATAGAGCCATTAGGTTTTGATTTAGAAGAGAAAAAACTTCGACGCGCCGGCTTAGATTACTCAGACTTAACCAATATCACCCGTCATAAAGATTTTGCAGCCTTCCTTGACGTCATGGCAGGTAAACGTATTATGGCCTGCACCACCAAAGGTAGTCGTCCTCATACTGAGCTGTCGTTCGCTGCTGATGATGTATTGTTATTTGGGCCCGAAACCCGTGGCTTACCTATGGATGTCATTGAGTCGATTCCCACTGAGCAGCGCTTACGTATTCCGATGACGGCTAACAGTCGCAGCTTGAACCTGTCTAACTCAGTGGCGATTATTAGCTATGAGGCTTGGCGTCAATTGGACTTTGCTGGCGCCAGCTAGGTTTTAGGTTTTAGGTTTTAGGTTTTAACCACGGTAAGTTTCAAACATCAATCTGGCTTAAGTGGTTCAGACTAAGTGGTTCATCCCAATCACATAATGCAGCCAACAAAAAGCCTCGCAATAATGCGAGGCTTGTTTATTTAACCTGTTCCGCGCTGAGATAGCTTATTGGCCAAAGCCCACATCGGTAATATTAACCTTAGTAACCTCACCATACTCTTTGGCAATATCGGCAATCTGAGCCGCGTTACCAACAAGCACATACTGCAAATTGTCTTTTGGAAAGTAACGGTTAATGAGACGCTGGGTTTCGGCTAATGTCAGCCCATCGACCTTGGCTTGAAACTCATTAATAAATGCATCATCAAAGTTATAGATATACATATCAGCCAGTAACTCGCCCAGTTGGCCACCGGTTTCAAACTTAGGAGGGTACTGACCTTTGACATAAGCTTTGGCTGAATCTAGGGTTTGTTGATCAATGCCTTGCTCCCATAAACGGCCATAGGTTTTTAAAGCTAAATCCATGGCTTCTTTGGTGGTGCTGGTTTTAGTAAAGGTGCTGATAGAGAACACCCCTGCAGCAGAATAGGCACTAAAGCCAGAACGCGCCCCATAAGTGAGCCCGGCGTTAACCCGTAACTCATCATTAAGCCATGAGGTAAAACGGCCCCCTAAAATGGTATTTACTACCGTTAGCCCCACATAATCAGGGTTATCGCGCTTAATCCCCAAACCGCCAATAACAAAAGTGGTTTCAATGGCATCGGGTTTATCAACTAATAACACCTTACTGGCAGTTAATGGCGCTAGCCCTTGTGTTAAATCAGGCTGCACCGCAGTGTCAGTGTTTTTCCAGCCACCAAATGCCGTTGTCAGCTTGGCTTTCATGGTTGCGATATCAAAGTCACCCACCACGTTAATGGCGGTATTTTTAGGCTGAAAATAACTTTGGTGAAATGCCCGCAACTGAGCGACATTAATATCAGCTAATGACTTACTGTTGCCTGATACCGGATTAGCGTAAGGGTGTTCACCAAATACCAACTTATTGTAGTAACGACCGATTACCGCCCGTGGGCTTTCTTTCGCTTGTGACAAGCCAACAATTTCGCGCTGTCTGAGTTTTTCAAATTCACTATGGTCAAAGTCAGGGCTTATGAGCACTGGCTGGATAATATCGAGCATGGTATCAAGATCTTTACTCATAAAATCCGCTTCCAGCATCATGCTTTCACGCCCTGACGCTGTAGATAAGCTTGCACCGAGAAAGTCCACCATCTGCTCAATTTCAGCTTTGCTTTTACCGCCGGCGCCCAGTAATAAACTTTTCATTGTCATATACGACACCCCAGATGTGGTGTCGTTTACCGCCCCTGCGCGCACAACGGCATTAAAGTTAATTATCGGTACTTCTTGTTGCACCATCAAATTAACCAATAAGCCATTTTTAAGGGTAATGGATTGATATTGCGGCATACTGAAACTGCCAGTATCGAGGGGCTTGCTTGACTCAGTCGTGGCTTTGCAGCCCGCCAACCCCACACCACAAGCAAGCGCTATGGCTGATACCGTTAAGGCGCTGGTCTTTTTAAGCTTTATCAATGACATCATTAGTCAGCTCCCTCTGTGGCGGCTAACACACCCACGGTGCGATTGGCCTTACGTAAATAGGTTTGCGCAACACGCTGAATATCAGCAACGGTTACCTTATTGTAGGCTGCAGGCGCACTAAATAGTTTGTCATAACTGCCAAAATACAGCTCATAACGACCTAAAGTATTAGCGCGGCCATTGATGGTTTGCATGGTGCGATAAAAATCCATTAGCTTGATGTTTTTCACTTTTTCAAGCTCTTGCTCGCTAACGCCTTCAAGGGCAATACGGTTTATCTCGGCAATCATTGAGGCTTCTAATTGCAATGCATCAATCCCTGCATTGGCGACCCCAAGAAAGTAAAACAGATTAGGGTCAAATGACATGGGTAAATATGACATCACATCGGAGGCCAGTTGCTTATCCACCAAGCCTTGATAAAGCCGTGAGCTATTACCTTCACTGAAAATAGTGCTGAGTATATCTAGCGCATAATAATCGGCATGTTTCGTGGATGGCACATGATACGCCAGCAGCACATTAGGGGTAGTGACAGAGGCTTTTTCAACAAAGACTCGGCGCTCACCTTTTTGCAGCGGCTCTACAGTGCGAACGGCTAATGGCGCGGGCTGGGCGGCAATGACGCCAAAATATTGCTTCGCTAGACGCTTCACCTCCGCGGTTTTAACATCACCTGCGATCACCACCACAGCATTGTTGGGCGCATAGTAAGTCTTATGGTATTGCTGTAAATCCGCTAGCGACCAGGCGGCAATATCTGACTCATGGCCAATCACAGGCCAGCTATAAGGGTGAGCTCTAAACGCTGCACCTTTTACTTCTTGTTGCAAGGTGCGCCAGTTGGAGTTTTCAAGCCCTGTGGTGCGCTCTGATTGCACCACACCACGCTCGCTTTCTACCATCTGCGAATTAATATCTAAGTTAGCGATGCGATCAGCTTCGAGATCAAAAATGGTTTCTAACGCATTGGCAGGAAACCAATTGGTGTATACCGTGGTGTCTTCAGTGGTATAAGCATTATTAGCGCCACCCGCGGCTTCCATGGTGCGGTCAAACATTTTAGGGCCATACTTTTTTGAGCCGTTAAACATCATGTGCTCGAAAAAATGCGAGATCCCAGTAATGCCCGGTGCCTCATTACGAGAACCCACTTTCCAAAACAAATACATGTTGGCATTGGGTATGCTGCTATCTTCTAGCACCATAATTTTCATGCCATTATCCAGAGTAAAGCTATTGATATCCTCGACTGTGGTGGCCATCGCCGCGGTACTCACCCAGCAACTGAGTAATACCCATAACGCGCTGATGTTGCGTTTCATAATGGTTTCCTTGTAAGTCATTGCAATGAACAACAGGCCTGCTACAACCCGTTGTTAGTATTTTTATCGCTTAATTCACCGCGCCTAGCGCAGTTAATGCCAGCTGAGTCATGGTTTCAACGCCCACTTTTAAGGCTTTTTCATCAACAAAAAATGCTGGCGAATGATTACTGGCGACAGTGGCAGGATCTGTGCCTGCTGGCGTCACCCCTAAAAAGTAAAACAGCCCCGGCGTTTCAAGCGCATAGTAGGAGAAGTCCTCAGCGCCGGTGATAAGCCCTGGCTCAATGAGATTATCATCGCCCACAACCTCACGAATAACCGGACGCATTTTTGCGACTAACTCAGGGTTATTAACCGTAACTGGATAACCTGCATCAATCTCTGTGGTGGCAGTGGCGCCGAGGGTTTGAGCAGAAAGCGTCGCGATTTCAGCTAGTTTTACTTTAATGTCGGCGCGCATATCTTGATCAAAGGTTCGGATAGTACCAATCAACTCAACTTCATCAGGAATGATGTTCGAGCGTATACCGCCATTAATGGCGCCAAAACTCACCACTGCCGGTGCTTTAGTCACATCAACGCGGCGACTAATAATGGTTTGTACGCTATTAATTATTTGCGCTGAAGCCACAATCGGGTCCACCCCGCCCCAAGGACGAGAACCATGGGTTTGGCGACCCTTTACCGTAATCGTAAATGAATCTTCTGAAGCCATCGCAGGGCCTGCTCGCAAACCAATCATCCCTGTGGGCATACTTGAGGTTACGTGCATACCAAACACTTGATCAGGTTTACGACTAGCAAATAAGCCTTCTTTAAGCATTAACTCTGCACCGCCTTCTTCACCCGCTGGCGCGCCTTCTTCTGCTGGCTGAAAGATAAACATCACATCGCCAGCAAGGCTGTCTTTAGACTTGACCAGATTCTCTGCCACGCCCATTAACATCGCCACATGAGTGTCATGACCACAGGCATGCATCACGCCGACTTTTTGGCCACGATAAGTATCAGTGGCTTTGGAGGCAAAAGGTAAATCAACCTCTTCTGTGACTGGCAACGCATCCATATCTGCGCGAATGCCGATTAGCGGCCCAGACTTTGCGCCTTTTAATATCGCCACCACACCAGTGTGCGCAATGCCGGTTTGTACTTCTAAGCCTAAGGACTCAAGGTGTTTGGCAATCACTTTACTGGTTCTAAACTCGCGGTTAGACAGTTCAGGGTGCTGATGTAAGTCACGGCGCCACTCCAACACCTTAGCTTCAACATCGCTTGCAAGTTGTGCTGCGTTAGGGGTTTGAGCCATTATCGAACCAGAAAAAGTGCCAGAGGCAACCGCAAGGCAAGCAGCAAGTATCGTTAAGCGCATAAATCATCCATGTTTTTATCATTTTTGTAGTATTTCAATCTACAGCGTATCCCTTGAATTGTTAAATATTTTGTTATCCAAAGCACATTTGAAATTGTGTCGATTTATGTAGAGTGGCTCAATAAACACTATGGTTGATGACATTGTGTTGATAATCTATGGCCACTATTAAATTTAAATCGAGAGTCCAAGCCCATGAAAATCACCTTTGAGCAATTAACCGCAGCCGGTGCTAGTAACTCATTGGAGATTGAACAGTGGTTAATTGAAGATCGCCAATCCTGGGGAGTATTCAGCGCCCACAGTGATATTGGCGCCATGCTCGGTGACTTATTAGCAGATGTACCTGTGGGCGTTGGCTCTGACACATCAAATACATCAAGCATTGAGGTCACCGCAGGTTCGATACATAAAACCTCAGGCCGAGTTGCTCAGGTCTCACTCGCTGAGCAACAAAGGTTATTAGCACTTGAACTCGCCAATGATGACAGTGACTTTTTAGATTATGCCGATAAAGGCACTACGGTCGCGGGATTAATTTTTGCCCATTGCCATAAGCAAACATTAACCGACAAACTGCTTGAGGAGCTTGATTTAGTTCAGCTGCAACAGCGCGGGTTTCGTGAACTTTCAACGGGCGAAACCCGTCGCGTGATGCTAGCCATTGCCCTTGCTAGCGAGCCGGATTTTTTAGTGTTAGATAATCCCTATTCAGGGCTCGACATTAGCCATCGTCAAAGCTTAACGGCTTATCTAAGTCAGCTTGATATTCAAATGATGGTGATATTTTCTCGCGAGGAAGATATGCCCACATGGATAGATCAGATTGCTATATTCAGCCACAGCAAACTTGATAGCATCATGGATAAAGCCAGCTGGGAGCAACACCCTGTTATAAGCCAAATTACCGCCCAATCTAAAGTCCAAAGCGAGCAGATGCTGGCTATCATGCAGCGCCACCGCCATCAAAGCCCATTTGATAACCCCATCTTTGAACTTAAAAATGGCAAGGTGGCTTACAGTGATAAAACCATTTTTACTGAGGTTAATTGGCGCATTGATAAAGGCCAACACTGGCAGGTAAAAGGGCCCAATGGCTGTGGTAAAAGTACCTTGTTAGGGCTTATTTTTGGCGACCACCCACAATGCTACAGCAATGATATTCATATCTTTGGTAAGCAACGTGGCACTGGAGAAAGTATTTGGGAAATAAAGCAGCATATCGGCATGGTGTCATCGGCATTACACTTGCAGTATCGCGTCGGTTGCAGCGCTAAAGATGTGATTTTATCCGGCTTTTATGACTCTATCGGCCTGTACCAAAAAGCCACCCAAGCCCAGCAAGATATCGCCCAAGATTGGCTCAGCATTTTGCATATGTCCCACTATGCCAAAGTCTCGTTTAAGCAACTGGATTACAGCCAACAGCGACTATTGTTAATTGCCAGAGCATTAGTGAAACAGCCGACATTATTGATTTTAGATGAACCCTATCAAGGGTTAGATTATCTGGGTATTCGCTTAGTCAAAAATACCCTAGAACTGATCGCCAGAGAAAACCTCAGTCAGCTACTATATGTGTCCCATTACCATGAGGACAGTTTAGACAGTATTAATAACTATCTGGAATTTGTTGCCGATGCAAAAACCGGTGGCTATAAAGCGCTAATCAGCTAGTTAATAGTGCTGCATTGCCAAAGCGCTTACTTTTCTTCGATTTTACGCTCTTTAGCTGCAGCTTCTTTAGCCTCACGCAAATATTTATCCGCCCGAGATTCTCGCTGTTGAAACTGCGCTTGAGATTTCTCTAACTGCTGTTGTTGCCACTCACCAGGCTCTTGGCGTTCAATAATTTCTTGCTCACGACTGCTGGTGTCGCTGGCTGCTTGGCGGGCTTTTTCAAGCTGACTTTGCTCCGTCTTTTTCGAGTCGATTCGACCTTGCTCAGCTTGTTGCGACAAGGTCAGTCGCGGCTTATCAGATGCCTGAGCAGCCACGGCAATAACGCCTAGCAAACTTGAAAGCAGTAATAGCTTGCTCATTAGCCTTAATAGACTGTTTGAATATAAGTTTAGCGACATACAATTAACCTTCCTGGTTGTTTTTAGACTCAATATAACGGGCTCGCACCTCAGCAGGCATGGCATTGAGCTTATGTTGCACCATGGCATCAAAGGCGCTAAATAGCGGGCTGATATCAAGTTCGCTATCGATTGCTTGCAATGTATAAGCGGTGGCTTCCAGTGTTGATAAACTGTCGCTACGTTTGGCCTTGCGAATAAGATATTGTGAAACCCCTTCAAATTCAATATGCAATGCCGGAAGCTCCAATAACCACGGATTAAGCTGCAACATTTTGAATGCTTTGCGCCAGGTGCCATCAATTAATAAAATGCAGCAATCTGCTGGTACTGACGAGTCCGCTGCATTTTGACTATTTTCACAGGGATACACCAGATACACAGGTTTATTGGCCCTTGCCAGCTGTTGTCGCAATGGCGCAAAGTCATCAGCGCTCTCACCCACCACCACTTGAGTTTGCGGCAGGGTTAAACTCAGCAATTTAACAGTATTTTTTGCATGCTCAACTTCAGAGGGGTGCTGCAGCACAATCACCTCAGTTTTAGCCTCCATCTTAGTCACGCTATCACAGATACAAGCCGACTGTGGGTAGCTACATTTTTGACAATACACTCTACTCATTAAACACCAAACACCTTGCTAAATATGTTGCAAAAACAAACGATAAAGGTATGTTTACCTCGCAGGTAAATTTTAAGGTACTAATTTACCTGCAAATTTATTAGATAAACAAGCTCAATTAAACTCAAGGAAGAATTATGACTCGTAGCACGTTATCACTGGCAGTGATGCTCTATCTCGCTAGCAGCGCCGCTTTTGCCGCTGACAGCACATTTCATCACGAAGCAGAAATTGGCTTTCTCGACACCAGTGAAAGCTCTGACGGTTTAGCTAGCGCTAAATATAGTTATTATTTTCAAGGGGTCAAGCAAAATGACGTCCCCTATGCTCTCGCCACATTCTTAAGCCAATCTTCTGTGGTTTCAGCCCGCTATGCAATGACAGAACGCCAAGATCTGTATGAGCTTTCTGGCGAATATGTATTTGACTCAAAATTCTTTATTGGTGGCGCTTATTCTCGACTATCCACTGACAGGGCCTTTGTACCGACCACGGATCTAGATGTCTACGAACTCAAAGCAGGTTATTATTTTAATCCACATGCTAAATTGACCTTGTCATACCTGACCCACTCACATTCTGAATCTACTTCAAACAATATTTACAGCTTTGACAAAAGTGAGGATTATGATGAACTTGCAGTTGAATATCAGCATTATTTACCATTCGAAACTACATCAGGCCTGATGTTAACCGCTACAGCCAGCTACTCTAAAGCTGATACTGAATACAACAATACATACGATACTATTTTTCATGATGGAACTAATGATCCAGTCGATGCCACCACAGAAGCAACAGGTAATGGGACTGGAAAACAAACTAGCCTAGGGGTTAGTGCAGATTGGTATATAACCAATTCTTGGTCCGTTGGCGGCGGTTATCAGTATCTACATTATGACGATAAAAGTTCATACAATCATTTGATTAAAACCGCTGATGACACCCTTAATTACAATGATAGTTATAGTGATTCCGACAACGCCAATATCTATACACTCAACACCAGCTACTTTTGGCATTTTTCTAAATATGTATCGGCTAGAGCCGCTATTGAGCAACGCTTTATCGATAGCGATTCAGATACTAGCGTTGGCATCGCCATTAACGGTAGATTCTAAAATCAATTTTTAGCACTTATAAGAAATTTTTGCTACTCACAAAAAAGGCCTAACGATAATGATCGTTAGGCATTTTTATTTAGCAGCTTAGCCGAGTCAAACTAGACTTATGGGTGCACTTGCTCAACATGTAAATGATTCAAGCGTTTTGATGACATAATAATGAGTAGCACCAGTGACAAGCCGCCCATTAATATCGCTACCGCATAAGGTGCGGTGATATCGGTCATTTGAATTAACGCCGCCAATACTGATGCGCCGCTCATTTGAATACAACCTAACATAGCTGCTGCCGTACCGGCGCGCTCACCAAAGGCTGATAATGCCATTGAAGTTGCTGGGCCGAGTAATATCGCAAAACCAATACATAGCAGCATCATAGGTAGCATAAAGCTAAAGCCTGCAGCTAAACCGGTTTCAGGTCCTACAAGTTGCATCACCACCTCAAGGACTGCCGCGATGAGCATCAAGGTTAATGCCACCACCACACCTGGGCGATTACCAATGCGCTTAACTAACACTGGCGCAGCAAAACAAGCCGCAATATTGACTGCCGCATTGAGGCCAAATAAGCCACTAAATGCCAACTCACTGACCCCTAGATGGCCAATTAACCACATAGGCGAATATGATACGTAGGTGATGATAGATGCCATTGCTGCCATACAGGTTGCAGCATAAAACATGAAGTGTGGGTCGCTTAATACTGGCTTGTAACGTCCCCAGCGATAAAGCTTACCGCTAGTGTCTGTGCTTGCTGGGCGAGTTTCAGGGAATTTAAAAATAACGATAGCCAATACGATGATGGCGTACAGCGCCATAAAGATAAAGGTTGAACGCCAGCCAAACTGCAGGGCTAATAAGCCGCCCAATGTTGGTGCCAGTGCCGGAATAACGCAAATAGCGCCATTTAAATAACTGTACATTTTGACGCTTTCTTGACTGGTATAACAGTCTCGAACCGCACTGAATACCACAATCGAAGTAGAACAAGCTGCCAAGCCTTGCAGAACACGTGCAAGTTGCAATACTTCAAACTCAACCGCCATCGCGCCAATTAGGCTGCTCACGCCATATAACACAATACCGAATAAGGCGATTGGCTTACGGCCAAAGCGATCGGCTAATGGGCCAATTAGGATTTGTCCCAGCCCCATGGCAAACAAAAACAACACTAATGTTGACTGAATTTGGCTACCACTTACCCCATACTCTAGCGCCATGGTTGGCATGGATGGTAAATATATATCGATGGCTAATGGGCTCAGTAGCACCATAAACATCAGTATTGGTAGCAGGTTACGTCTCATTGAATTGGTCTCTTACATTTCATGGTAATGATTAATTGGGCGGCATTTTAGACTACTCATGGTATGAATAGAAATGGTATTATTTCCTAAGTAAATTTCCCTTGAGGAATATCACATGAATATTGATAATCTCGCTAAAATAGACTTAAACCTGCTGGTCATTCTACAAGTCTTACTTGAAGAACAATCGGTCACTCGCGCCGCAAACCGCCTGCATTTAAGTCAGTCAGCGTTAAGCAAAAGCCTTAACCGACTACGGGCAACCTTAGACGACCCGCTATTTCAGCGTACAGCTCATGGGTTAAAGCCCACTGCCCATGCGGTAAATCTTGCCCAACAATTACCTCAACTTCTGCAAAGTTTGCATCAAATAGTGCAGCCACCAAGCTTTATTGCTGCCAGCAGCCACCAGCATTTTTCATTTGCCATGGTCGAAAGCGCCTACGAAACCTTGCTACCGTATTTTATCGGCACCATTTTAAGAGAAGCACCCAATGTAAAGTTAGACTCTTATGTGTGGACTGAAAAGTCGATGCAAGACTTACAGTTGGGGCAAATCGATTTTGGCATTGCAGGTCGTGATACTCATCCTCAAGCTGATTTGAAAATAGAGCAACTGCCTGATGGGATTAAATATCAGACCTTATTTAAAGATAGGCAAGTGTGCTTAATCCGCCAAGATCATCCGCTAATGGCACAAATTAAAGCCGGTCACTGGAATAGAGAGCTGTACCTGCAAATGGCTCATGTGCAGGTGCGCTGTGAAGGCAATGATTGGTGGGCGCTGGATTACCATCTTGCAGAGAAAAACTTACATCGGCGTATTAGCTCTACCGTGCCAGATTTTTATGGCGCTGCCAGTATTTGCGCCCACAGTGACTTAATTTTTACTTTGCCATCGAGCTTTGCAAGGCATGCTGCACTACTTTATCCACTGGTTGAAATTCCGCTACCATTTGAGTTTATGCCCATGGCCTATGTACTACTGTGGCATGAACGCAACAGCCAAGCGCCGGGTCACCTTTGGTTAAGAAATATCATTTGTGGCAGTGTAGAAGAAGCGATAAAACAAACGGCTGTCACGCAGGTTTAATCGCCCAATACTGCAATATAAGCCAGCCCATTTTTCATAACACAATCACTGACGATAAAATTTGGCTCAAATTGCTGCCCAGATTGCCGCAAAAATGCACAAACATTAACCATGATTAACGTGACCTAGGCGCTGGGATCATCGATAGTCATGCTTCAAGTATTAAATTCATCGTCATCCAGTGCTATTTTGATGACGATGTTCAAAGGTTATTTTAGGAGTAACAATGAACTTTAACCAAATGTTTAATCAAACAAATTTAAAACAGCGCCTAGGGAATTTTCACCCACTATTATCATTGCTATTAGTGATCGGGATTTCGTTGACCTCGTTAGTGTTATTACCGTTTTTACTGATGTTTGCTCTAGTCAGCTTCATCGGATTGAACTTATTAGGGCGTAAATACCTAGCCCCTAGAATGCAGCCTATTTTCAGCCAGCAGTCTCAAGCAAATGAGTTTTATCGTAGCAATCCCAACATGCAGCGAGAATCATCTATCTACAAATCAGAGATGTTCCGAAAAGCCAAACCCAGCAACACGGGTCGCACTTTCGAGCACAATCCTGATTAACAAGCTGCTTACCGTTTAGCTATACCAATGAAAACACCGCCAGCTGGCGGTGTTTTGGTATCTGGGATGTATGAAACGATTAAGCCAAAATATGCTGCGCATATTGCAATGACTTTAACTCTTGTTCACTGGGCTTAAGCCCAATCACATTATCAATTTGAATTTGCAGCGACAACCAAATGGGGTCAATAATTTCAGCTTGTTGTTCATTCGCATGCTGTTTTGCCAGCTTTAACAAGGATGCCGATTCCACCACATCAATGCGGCCTAACATGCCATCGGCCAAAGCGACACTCAGTTCAATCATAGCAGGGACACTGCGGCCATAATTGATCACATCACGTAAGTAGCGCTCGGCTAAACAGCCATCGCTACCCAAACCAGCATCGTCATTTAACATGTGCTGCGCGCGGGCAAACATGGCATCAAGCTGACCTTGCTCAGCCGCTTCTGCCAACCAATGCTCACTGGTATTAGCATCAGCCTCACAGCCTTCACCATTATGGAGCATTAAGGCTAAATGGTATTGCGCATGGGGATAACCTGTCTGGGCGGCTTTACTAATCCACTCAAATGCATCGGTTAACTGTTGCTGCTGATAATACAGTACCCCCAAATTCGACATCGCTTCTGCATTTTCTGCCACGGCGGCCTGTTCAAGCCAATTCGCGGCTAATGCCATATCCTGCGGAAACTGCTTAGAGCCCACTAAATAGAAATAACCCAATAAGGCTTTAGCTTCAATCACACCTGCTTGTGCTGCTTGCTCAATGGCTTGCTCGCCTTTTAGCGCGTCTTTATGACCACTGTAACCATGCAGTAGCGCCACACCGTGTTCAAATAAACCTTGATGATGCGCCGTTGCCGCAAGCTCAAACCAGTAAGCCGCCTGTTTAAAGGTGCTGATTGACTCGGCCTGTTCAAGTTCAGGTTGCTGCAGTGATTGCTCCTGCTCTTGTTGCATTAATGCTTTTGACTTGAGCGACATCCCCACCAGATATTGCGCTTGGGGATCATTATGCATGACAGCTTGATAACACAACTCTCGCCCAGCAAAAGAATCAAAAGCTTCAAATTTATATGCTGGCGCAGCTTTTTGGTGGACTTTCGGATATAGCAGCTCAATTAACCCTAAGCTATTTTTAATGGTTTTTTCAGCGAGCGTAACCAATTGCTCTTGGGTTAGATGGTATTTCTCAGGATGAGCGCCACGATTACCGTCACTACGTAATTTATGTAGCGCGCGCGTCGTAGGCACATCAATCAAGCGCATGCGATTTAACTGCTCGATGCGATCATATAAATTGGGGCTAGTGAATTTTAGCGACTGCTTAGCCGCGATTAACGCAGTAACTTGATGGGTAAAACTTCTGACAAACACCAAAGCCTGGGTGGGAATATCTCGCACATAGCTCTTGGCTTTAGTGTAATCTTCAACAATGTCAGGAGAGAAGCTGCCTATCAGCTCAATATCATTTAACACTTCGGGCAACTCCTCAAGGCTATCAACTCACTTAATTAGATTTCGGTATGATCGCTGTTGGTATCATCTTCGCTAACATCAGTGCTGCGATTAACCATATACAATCTGAATAAAGCCACGTTTACAAACAGGCCTAAGAATGCGAATACAGTGTCGATGATCACCTGTAGTGGAAAACCGCCAAATTCAGCGAGAGATAATACCGTACCGCCCACTAATGACAATGGAATATACATCATCAAAATAGCCATTGTTTTCAGCACAATAGGAGATGAAAACTTAAAGCTGTTCTTAATGGCTTCTAGTGGCGTTAGGCGCTCTACAATCACCATAAAGTTTACGTAAGCTAAACGGGCAAATAAATAGAAGCTTATCGCCAAACCTACAACCCAAAACGGCCCAAACACAGCAAACAGCATTACCGGCGCTAAAATCGCTAAACCAGAAAACACCCCAGCTAATAATAGCGGCGGCACGAAAGTGAAGCTGTTTTTCAATATCATCCCAGGGGTCACTTCATGACCACGAGATCGCACCTCTAGGTACAAGGTTAGCGCCGAAATCAACAGTGAAAAAATCAGCAATAACGCCATCATCGCAGCGCCATGCATTGCACCAAATTGTGGTACTTCTACTTCTGCCTGGGCTGCCAGTTCACTGCCTAACCATAATTGGATCACGACTTGGAGTAGCAGCAACGGTACTGTTAATGATGCTAATTGTACAATGTGGTTACGAAAGAAATTATATGCTTCAGTCAAAATTGCAGACAATGACATGGGGGTTCCAATAATCAAAAAAAGATAAATATACTGCTAAGGATACCGAAAAAAGCAGTTTTTTGCACAATTGATATCGTCATTAGACTGAAGTTCCCTAAATCAATTGTCACAATTCTGTTAATAGCGTTACAATGTTAACCAAAGTATCCAATTATTATTACCTACAGGACGGCCACAATGAAAATGACTCCCGCAGTAAGCCTTTTATTAACCGCATTTGCAGTCACCACACCCGCTCAAGCTGGATGGTTAGATAACATTTTTGGTAGTGATGAAGAAAAAGTTGAAACCGTCGCCGCTACTGAAGCGGTTGCTGATGCACAATCAACTGATTTAGTTGGTAATGTCATGTCACAGCTGGGGTTAAACCAGCAGCAAGCTGAAGGTGGTTTAGGGGCATTGCTAAGCTTAGCGCAATCTAACTTGGGCGATTCAGACTTTAGCCAAATTTCAGATAGCATTCCCGGTACTGATGCGCTATTGGCAGCAGTGCCAGCACTATCTTCAGATTCAGGTATGACAGGGTTATTGTCTCAAGCTGGTGATATTGGTAAGTCACTTGAAGGCGCGAGCATGGTATATGACACCTTTGAAGCACTTGGAATTAAAAAAGAATACGTGGCGCCTATGGTCGATATTGCCAAGTCTTATCTGGAAAGCAACGGCTCTGAAGGCACAGTTGATATGTTGATGAAAGGCCTTGGTTCAATCATGTAACCTTTGCGGTATCGTTAATGGATTAATTTTAATTAATGCCGAGCCATTCGCTCGGCATTATTGTCTCTGTTAAGCTAAAGTCATCACATAGGCTGACACAGCTGCATACATCGTTTTGTTTATTGGAGGCAATATGATTGCTAAATTAAAACAGTTCTTACAATCCCATACCCAAGCGACCACCCCAGAAGATCAAGCGCGTCAGCTTAATCTCGCTGCTGCCAGTTTATTACTTGAAGTCATGTACGCAGATGAAACCCTTGATGAGCAAGAGGTGGCCATGTTGCCAGCTATGCTCACTAAGAATCTCGGTTTGACTCTGCAAGCCGCTGATGAGCTCATCGCTGAAGCCAAATTGATTCAAGGCAATGCCACCTCATTGTACGAGTTTACCGCTGAAATAAACGCCCAATGCTCCATCGCCCAAAAACAGAAACTGTTACTGGGGATGTGGAAGCTTGCCTACTCCGACGGCAAACTGTGCCGCAATGAAGATCAAATCATTCGCCGCACCGCAGATTTGCTGCATTTAAAGCACAGTGAAGTTATTCAAATGCGTAATATCGCCATGGAGCAACGTTAAGGGCTCTTTGAGGGCCTAACTCGCGTCGAGGTAGCCTCACAAAATTAAGCTCTTATAGCTAATCACTTATTAGCGCCTTACGAGTTAAATGATTTTTCTGCCAATAGATGAAGGGCGCAACGGTCAGCACTAAGATGCACGAATACCACATATTCTCAGCGAGTGCGTAGCCCACTCCAATACAAAATACACAGCCCGCCACCACCAAAGGTAAGTAAGCTTTACTGAGTAACTTTGCCGCTGACAACATGGTTAATAAATAGATAATCACAAACACCCCATTACTCCAGGCAATCAGATCTTCAAGTTTCTGCGCAGTGATAAATGTCAGTACAATAACCATCACCATAGTCACTAAAATGGTCACCAATGCCCGCAAAGGTACGCCGTATGAGTTCAATTTTTCAAAATACTTGGGCAATATTCCTTGCTGGCTAAAACTCCAAAGTAGCCGCGCTGCACTGGCACAATATACATTTACCGTTGCCAAGCCACTTGCTATGCCTAATACACCGATAACTTGCGCCCCAATGGCAGGCACACCCAAACCGCTCAATAGCTGATTAAAAGCATGCACCATTGCAAGGCCCTCAGCTTCAGCTGGCACAATTAATAACAACAAGGTGCACACCAGATAAATAATCCCCACCAACACAGTGCCTAACATCATTGCTGGTAACATATCTTTTTTCGGGTCGCGAAAGTCATTGGCTAAATGGGTCATGGCTTCTATGCCTAAAAAGCTCCAAAAACCGATGCCCATGGCTAACATCACGCTCGCCGCTTCTGGTTTAGCGACTGCAGAGAGCGAGGTTAATTGCCCAAGGTTGGCGCCGCTGCTGCCAAATAGCACAGTCACTACAGCCACAATGGCCAGTGTTAGCCCAAACTGTAATTTGGCAGACACTTGAATGCCGCGATAATTAAGCAGCAATAACACAGCAACAATGGCGATTTCGGCGGCCAATTGCCCCCAACCTGTTATAGCAACCAGCGCATCCATAAATTGAAAGGTCATTAAAATGGCTGCGGGGGCGCCAATGGGGATCACTAATAAAAAAATCAGCCCTATGGTGCGCCCTGCTGTGATACCAAAGGCTTTTTCAATAAAATAAGCTGGCCCTGCGGCATGGGGGAAGCGACTTGCCAGCAAGCCAAATACCACTGCCACCGGCAATATGGCGACTGTGAGTATAATCCACGCCAGTAAAGCGCCACTCCCAGCCACCTCTATGGTCATCTGTGGCAATATAAATACCCCAGTGCCCAGCAAAGTGGTGGCCATCAGTCCTGCGCCTTGCCAGCGCCCTATGCTTGCTGTAATTTGATTCATTGTCTTTATCTATAGTGATATTTAGTAAGAGTATAAGCTGATAGCGCTTGTCAAACTGCAGCATATCACCTGCAAGATCACCGAACAAACCGACAAAATGACGGCATTTAGCTCAATAACCAACATAATGAGGGTTAGCCTTGGACAAGTTCGATCAATTAATCATTAACGCATTACGCCTTAATGCCCGCCAAAGCATTTCAAATATTGCTGAGCAAGTGAGTTTATCTCGCAGCGCAGTCACTGAACGCATCAAAAAGCTAGAACAAACCGGCGTGATCCGTGGTTATCAAGTGCTATTGAGCGAGTCACAAAAAGAAGGCGTTTCAGCGTATTTCGAAATCCAGCATGAACGCGCTAATTGCGCTGATGTAGTCCATGTTTTTCACGCGATTCCTGAAGTGATCACGTGCCAAGGCATTACCGGCGAAATGGATTTATTAGTGTATGTGAATGCCCCATCAATGAAGCGCTTACATCAAATTCGGGAATACATTGATGCCCAAGCCGATATCGTTAAAATCAAAACCCACGTGGTGATGAGTGAATGGATTAATAACCAGCCCAGTAATTAGGCTATTGGGTTAAATAAAAGCGGTTACTTCAATTGTAGCAATTTATCTGTTCCCCTTTACTGGCGCTATTTTTAGCTTATCAAGCTAGCTTTTTATAATTTTCCAACCGAAATCTTAGATATAGCAGCTTGATAGCGTTACACTTCTTAGTAACTGGTTTTCTATTAGGTTTATCAACATGCAATCACAGCCGACATCTGACATCAATTTACTTTGGGGCGCACTCATTTTAGAAGAGTTAGCCAGACTGGGTGTTAAACATGTTTGTATGGCGCCAGGCTCTCGCTCAACCCCATTAACCTTAGCCGCAGCGGCGCAGTCAAGCTTGCAATCTCATCTTCATTTTGACGAACGTGGGCTGGGTTTCATGGCGCTGGGCTTAGCTAAAGCCAGTCACAGCCCGGTGGCCATCATCACCACTTCTGGCACTGCGGTGGCGAATCTGTATCCCGCCATTATTGAAGCTTGGCTTACTCAGGTGCCGCTGATTATTTTAACTGGCGACAGGCCGCCTGAACTCATTGGCTGCGGCGCTAACCAAGCCATTAATCAGCCCGCCATTTTTACTGATTACGCTAAGCAAGTGAATTTACCGACGCCGGATCTTGCCATCAGCCCTAATACCTTGCTCACCACCATTGATGAAGCAGTGGCAAATTTAACCCAGCCAGTACATGTCAATTGCATGTACCGAGAGCCTCTGTATCCCACAGAGCTTCAAAGCCTAGGGCAATTAGCCCAATCAATGAGTGATTATGTAACGCCAATTACGCCATGGTTAAACCACTCTCACCCTTACACGGATTACGGCCAGTTAGCTCAAACCAATCTGCCTAGCCAAGACACTATGATGCGTTTTGCACACGGCAAAGGGATCATTGTGGCGGGAACCTTATCCCCCCAAGAAAACCCAAAGCAAATTATTGAATTATCTCAAAAACTGGGTTGGCCAATAGTCGCCGACGCGCAATCACAACTGAGGCAGCACCCCAGTGTTATTGGCCATATCGATCAACTGCTGCTAAATCCTAAAGCCAGTAAATTTATTGAACAAGCTGACCGCATTTTGGTGTTTGGTGGCCGCTTTATCTCTAAGCGTTTAATCAGCTTTATTGCTAATCATCAATGGCATAGCTATTGGCAGGTATTAGCAAACCAGCAACGACTGGATCCAAACCATCAATCAAAACGAATTTGGCAAGCCAGTATCACTGCCATGTGCAATAACAATTGGCCTCGCTCCTCTGCAGCTAATTGGGCGTTAAGCTTAGTTGAGCACAATCAAAACATTGAAGCATTACTGACGCAGCATATTGATCAAAGTAGTTTTGGTGAGCCGCAAGTGGTTCGGCATATCGCTCAGCAGCAAAGCGCATCACATCAATGGTTTATTGGTAATAGCTTGCCAATACGCTTATACGATATGTATGCACCAATCATTTGCGAGCTACCCGATATTTATACTAACCGCGGCGCATCGGGTATTGATGGCTTAATCGCTACCGCAACTGGGGTGGCATTAGCCAATAATCAGCCTACCACCTTGCTTATTGGGGATATTTCCAGTTTGCACGACTTAAACTCACTGGCGATGACCAAACACGTTAACAGCCCGTTTGTGATTGTGATTTTAAACAATGACGGCGGTAATATCTTTAACCTGCTGCCGGTACCCAATGATGCCGTTCGAGAGCAATATTACCGCTTAAGCCATGGCTTAGAATTTGGCTACGCAGCAGCCATGTTTGGTCTGGCCTATAATCAAGTGGATAGTTTAACGAGTTTTAATGAAGCCTACGCCGATGCGATGGGATATGCAGGCACCTCAGTCATTGAAGTGAATGTCAGCCCAACTCAGGCCAGCGATCAGATTAAACTCATCGGACAATGGGTGAGGCAGCACTAATGCCAATAATTAATCGTTTTGGCGACACCAATTTACCAGCACTGGTATTATTGCATGGTTTTTTGGGGTCAAAAGAAGACTGGCAAGCAAGCTTACAGATTTTAAGTCAGCACTTTCACTGTATCTGTATCGACTTACCAGGCCATGGTGACAATCAGCTAGAATTGCCAACCCCAGGCTTTGAAACGGCGGCGCAGTCTATTGTCGATAAAGTCATCCAGCTCGGTTATAGCCAATTTCATTTGTTAGGTTATTCATTAGGTGGCCGTATTGCACTGCACATTGCCAAGCTTTACCCCAAAGCAGTATTAAGTTTATTGCTGGAGTCAGCGCACTTAGGCTTAACCAGCAGCCGCGACAAACAAGCACGCCTCAAGCACGATCAAAAGTGGGCCGATAAGCTCGCCGTCGAACCTATTAGAGACTTTCTCGAGCAATGGTATCAACAGCCAGTATTTGCTAATTTAACCACGGACGCGAGAAAAAACCTGATTGCGATTCGCAGTAAAAACAATCCCCAAGCGCTGCTGCACTGTTTTAAAAGTACCTCGCTAGGGTTACAACAAAATGGCGAAAAAGTGCTGAAGCAATTACACTGCCCCGCCTACCTGTTAGTGGGAGAACAAGACAGTAAGTTCAGTCAACTTGCCCAGCAGTGGCAGCAAAAACTGCAACTTAACACAGTCACCATTGCTCATTGCGGTCACAATATCCATAAAGCGCAACCTAAGATGTTTGCCGCTAGGATCATCCAACTTTTAACCCCTTAAGGACATCATTCATGGCAACCGCTAACAGTAATAATAACCAGGTTTTAATGAATGCCCCACGTATTAGTCAGCTTGAGTTATATCGTTATCAAATTAACTTGGCGCCCCATTTACCCGTAGCTAAACAACGTATTGATATCCGCCACGGCTTAGTCATTGCAGCAAGTCTAACTAGCGGCCAACAAAGCTTTGTTGAAATAGCGCCACTGTCTGGCACTGACATTGAAGGCGTGGCGCTCAGCGGTTTTAGTCATGAATCACTTGACGCAGTTATCGAACAACTCACCACCCTATTACCACGCTTAATAGGCAGTAGCCTTACTCAAATTAATGAGATATTGGCATCTGCTGAGCTTTATCCATCCGCTGCATTTGGCTTAAGTTTATTAGCCCTTAAGCTTGATGGCGGGTTTGATCATCCCCAATATGATTATGCTCAATCAATGCAAAGTAAAATTGGCCTTTTCTATTATCAACCAGACTCAGATCTCAATAAGTTACGAGCAAAACTGGCCCAATTAGATAAACGCAGCTACTCAGTTAAAGTGAAAGTCGCCCAAGCCAGTATCGAGCAGGAAATAAAATATATTCATCAAATACTTGAGCTTAATCCAAAGCTTAAACTCCGTTTAGATGCCAACCAAGGCTTTACACCTGAGCAAGCCATTGAGTTTCTAGCGTGTTTGCCTAAAGCGGCCATTGAATATATTGAAGAGCCATGTAAAACCCCAGCAGAAAACCAACAGGTTTACCAAGCCCTTAAAATTCCTTTTGCTTTAGATGAAAGCTTAAACGACAGCAAGTATCAATTTGACATGCTTGAAGGTCTAACCGCGCTGGTAATTAAACCCACCATCATAGGCAGCATTAATCAATTAACAGGGTTAATTACCACGGCCAATAGCCATGGCGTGCGCTGCATTTTAAGCTCAAGTTTAGAGGCAAACCTTGGGATTAATGACTTGGCTAAATTAAGCTATATGCTGACTCCAGATGAAACCCCAGGACTCGATACCCTATCAAGCTTTAGTGAACCGCTTATTGATAAGCAAGGCCAACTGAATAAAGCGGTTTGTGTGCTACTGCAGCGCGAAACGATTTCTGAAGCGACGATCAATCAAGACGCTGATCTCAATCAAGCATCGACCCTTATTGCCGATAGCGAGCATTAATATGAATAACATGATATCGCCGCTGCACCAAACTGCTATTGAACATCCAAATGCAGTGGCAATCATCTTACCGAATAGCGCCGCTGAGCTCACAGCGGGTTTCAATAAAACCGCCAGTGCATCAACTGCGAGTAACGATACCCAAACCGCCATTAGCTATGCTCAGTTAAGTCAGCTGGTATTAGCATTGGCGCAGCAACTTAGCGGCCAAGGGGTTGCAAAAAATCATCGACTGGCCTGCATTAGTCGTAATAATCTGGAAATGATTTGCCTGTATTGGGCCTGTATTGATTTAGGGGCATTATTTTTTCCGATATCACCCCGTTTTCCTGCTGCGCAAATAAGCCAACTATGCCTGCGTTTTAACATCAATTACTATTGGTCTGAGGCTGATTTAACACCGCAATTAGCATCAGTATTAGCCACACAGGCACAGCCGCAACCTATCACAACTGAGGTGACATTTAAGCTTAACCTAAATACCAGTAAGCCACTCAGGCCCTTCGCTATCGACGCTAGCCAGCCAGTGAATGTTATTCTGACCTCTGGATCAAGTGGCACCCCAAAAGGAGTGGTTCATAGCCTTAGTAATCATATTGCTAGCGCCAAAGGCTCAGCTGAAAATATCAACCTAGATAAAGGGGATAGCTGGTTATTATCATTACCGCTATTTCATATTGGCGGCCTCGCCATTGTTAATCGCTGCGCCATCGCCGCTGCCACCATAGTACTCAGTACCGAGCAGCCTCTTGTTAAGCAATTAGCCCAAACGCCATTAAGCCACTTATCGTTAGTATCTGCCCAGCTAAGCCAGATTTTAGACACTGATGCGACAGTACTTAAACATGTAAAAGCATTATTGCTCGGTGGCGGCGCGATCGATCTGCTACTGGTTAAACAGCTAGCTCAGTTACACATCAGCGCTTTTTGCAGTTACGGCATGTCAGAGATGAGCTCACAAATCACTACCGCGGCCATTAATAGCGCTAATCATTTAGGTACAGCGCTGCCACAGCGGCAATTAAAGCTAGTTGATGGGGTAATTTGGGTCAAAGGCCCATGTTTATTTTTAGGCTATTTACAAGCAAGCCCTGATCACACCCTAAGCGCTTCACAGCAGCGAGCAGAGCCCATACTTGAGCGTCCTGTTGATGAGAACGGTTGGTTTTGCACTAATGACCAAGGCCAATTTGATGACCAAGGTCAGTTACATTTACTGGGCCGCGTAGACAATATGTTTATCTGTGGTGGTGAAAATATTCACCCAGAAGAAATTGAAGCCGCCTTAAGGGCTCACCCTGATATCGCTCAGGCCATTGTGTTTGGCCAATATGATGCTAAATTTAGCTTGCTACCAGCAGCAATTATTCAATTTAAAGCTCCCCAAGCCCAGCTAACAACCGAGGTTATTGGCAGCATTGAAGCACTGCTATTAAAGTTTATCGCTCGCTTTAAGCGCCCGCGTCACTATTACCCTTGGCCCGATAATATTGAGTCCGCCAGTTTAAAAATACCTCGCAAACAGATCATTGCTGCGGTTAAGAGCCAATATAACCTCGACTCACTTTAGGCTGTTTTATCACGGCTTTCAGCTAATAACAGCTTTAGTTGAAAGCTAATTTTTAGCCACAAAAAAACCTGCCGTAGCAGGTTTTAGTTTTAAGCGAGATTGAAGTGAATCAACCCGAGGCTAAGTTAGATTTCCATACAAGATTTAAGCTTGGTCATGGCATTCTTTTCAAGCTGTCTAATGCGCTCTGCAGACACTTGGTAAGTAGCGGCTAATTCTTGTAGTGTTGTCTTGTCATCATCTAACCAACGCGCTCTTAAAATATGTTGGCTACGTTCATCAAGGGTTTTAATTGCCGAGAATAAACGCGCTTGAGAGTCTGACTCCCAATTTTGATTTTCAACTTCAAGTGCAACATCGGAAGAATGATCTTCTAAATAATGAACTGGGGCAAAATCCACACCGCTGTCATCATCATTGTCGCTGGCTAAATCAAATGCAGGATCTTGAGCCGCCATACGCGACTCCATCTCAGTGACGTCTTTTTTAGACACCCCAAGGTTTTCGGCAACCATGCCGACTTCTTCATCACTAAACCAGCCTAAACGCTTTTTGGTTTTACGAATGTTGAAGAATAATTTACGTTGCGCTTTGGTGGTGGCAACTTTCACAATACGCCAGTTTTTAAGCACGTATTCATGAATTTCAGCTTTAATCCAATGCACAGCAAAAGACACCAAGCGCACACCAACACCAGGATCAAAACGTTTTACCGCTTTCATCAAACCAATGTTGCCTTCTTGAATAAGGTCCGCCTGTGGCAAACCATATCCTGAATAACCTTTAGCCACATGCACTACAAAGCGCAGGTGCGACATAATCAGTTTTTTTGCCGCTTGTAGATCGCCAGTTTCTTGCAAACGCTTGGCTAACTCATGCTCTTCTTCGGCCCCAAGCATTTCGATGCCTGTGACTGACTGCATATAAGCTTCTAAGCTGCTACTACCTCTAGGGACAGTAAGTGACATAGATTGCGATTGAAAGGCCATTGGCGCTCCTACATTAACAACATTAAAACGGTCTATTGCTCATTATACAGCTAGCTGGCGGCAATAGCTTGTGAACTATCTATGATATGGCGACATATGTCAACATGGCGACCAGATTAGTTGGTGCACATTTTTTGTGCTAATTTATACTCGACTGAAAACACATCGATTACAAGTTAATAAAAATTCATCAAAGCCGCGATCAACTTAGCTATTACGCGATCAATTTAGCTATTAAATGATACCAACCAAGCCCTAAGAAGGTTCAATGGCACGTAAATGCTGCCTTACCGATAAGTATGAACCTAGCCAGCCTAAAAACGAGGCAAGTAGCACTAACTTAATTAGCTCAGAGAAACTCAAGGCTTGAATTTGCAACTGGCTACCATAAAGACCTAACAACTCAGCTAAAGCAGAATCAAGATACCAGACTAATAAATTGATAATAACCCAAGCTAACACGCCGCCAATCACCCCATACCAAATACCGGTATAAAGAAACGGCCGTTGAATAAAAGACTCTGTGGCGCCGACCAGTTTCATGACTTCAATTTCAGTACGGCGATTCATAATGGCTAAGCGAATAGTATTGCCAATCACTAACACCACTGCTAATACCAGTAACGCAGCAATGGCGAGTACCGTGCGCTCAATTAACCTGACCATGGCTTGCAGGCGCTCAAGCCATTCAATATCTAAACGGCCAAAGCTCACTTCAGGCTCACGCTCAAGCTTTACTAATAGTTGTCTTGCCCCTTCAGGGCTCGAGTGACGCGCCAAAGGTGTTACCACCACCACGGCTGGCAACGGGTTACTATCAAGGTAAGATAATGCTTCGCCAAAGCCTGATAAGCGCTGAAACTCTTCTAGCGCTTGCTCGCGGTTTATATAGTCAACCGCATCAACTTCAGCGTATACATTAATACGGCGGATTAAATTTTGAATAGATTGCTCACTGCGGCCTTCGTTAATAAATAACGATATTTCAGCAGCATTATTCCATGACTGGGTGATGTTCTCGGCATTTTTAACCAGTACTTGCAAAGCTGCAGGTAAGCTTAAGCTCACCCCAAGTACCGCCATGGTCATCACAGAGGACACCGGGTTGCGCCACAGCTCGCCCACACTCGCCATTGCTTGCTGAATGTGGCGCACAAAAAACATCACTACTCGACCCGTAAAAGGCAGCTTACTGGCGGTAATTTTAACTTTTCTGGTCATTATACTTGCCCTTCTGTGGTCGCAGAATAGAGCTCGTCATTGCCAAGCATTTTGCCCTGACGCAGGGTTAAGGTGCGGTATTTCATCCGGGCAATCAAGCCTAAGTCATGGGTGGCAATCAGCACGCTAGTGCCAGAATCATGGAAGGTTTCGAATAATCTTAAGATATCCATCGATAACTTAGGATCTAAGTTACCTGTGGGTTCATCGGCCAGTAATAAAGGCGGTTTGTTGACAATGGCGCGGGCAATACCAACACGTTGTTGCTCACCGCCAGATAGCATGATGGGCAAATGACGCTCTTTGCCATACAGCCCCACCATGTCGAGTGCGCCAGCAACTCTTTTGCGGATCTCGCCGTGGGAGAAGCCTTCAATCACTAATGGCAGCGCAATATTATCAAATACGCTTTTATCCATTAATAAGTGGTGGTTTTGAAAAATCATGCCGATATTGCGACGTAAATACGGCACATGCTTTTTCCCTAACTTGGCAATATCATGACCATTAATCGATACTTTACCGGCACTGGCTCGCTCAATCACAGTGATCAATTTGAGCAAGGTACTTTTACCTGCGCCAGAATGTCCGGTTAAAAAGGCCATTTCCCCTTGTTGGAGGTGAAAATTAACTTCTGAGAGTGCTTTTTGGCCACCCGGATAAATCTTACTGACTTGCTCAAACTGGATCATAAATGACTATTCTGCCTTTTCCTGACTAAATAATGCTTCGATGAAATCGCTGGAATTAAAAGTACGTAAGTCATCAATTTGCTCACCAACACCTATGTGTCGGATCGGAATATTAAACTTATCAGCAATGGCGAAAATAACCCCACCTTTTGCAGTACCATCTAATTTACTAATGGTGATCCCCGTTACCCCAACGGCTTCTTGGAATAACTGCGCCTGGCTAATGGCATTTTGCCCGGTACTTGCATCTAGCGTTAGCATCACCTCGTGAGGCGCATTAGGGTCTAATTTTTTCATGACGCGAACAACTTTTTTCAGCTCTTCCATCAAATGACTCTTATTTTGTAAACGCCCTGCCGTATCGGCAATCAGTACGTCAACATTACGCGCTTTGGCAGCTTGTAATGCATCAAATAATACCGAGGCACTGTCTGCGCCGGTATGTTGGGCAATCACTGGGATGTCATTACGTTGTCCCCAAACCTGTAATTGCTCAACGGCTGCTGCACGGAAGGTATCACCAGCCGCTAACATGACAGATTTGCCTTGTTTTTGATACTGTTTTGCTAATTTACCAATGGTGGTAGTTTTACCCACGCCATTGACGCCGACCATTAAAATAACAAATGGGCCGTCTGCATTTTCAGGCACTAAAGGGACTGCCACTGGATCGAGAATAGTTTGTAATTCGTCTCGTAATAAATCATATAGCGCTTCGGCATCTTTAAGTTGCTTACGTGATGCTTGTGAGGTCAAATTATCAATCAGGCGAGTGGTGGTTTCGACGCCCACATCGGCAATCAATAATTGCTCTTCGAGTTCTTCGAATAAGTCATCGTCAATTTTTTTACCGCGGAAGATCCCCATAAAGCCGCTACCAATGTTTTCACTGGTTCGCAGTAATCCACGCTTTAAGCGGGCAAATAAGCCCTCTTTTACCGGTTTAGCCTGAGGCTCATCCACTTGCTCTTGCTCAACGTCAGCCGCTTCGGCTTCTGCTGCCAATCGAGCTTGCTCTTGGTCAGCAAGACGCTGCTGCTCTGCTGCACGTTCAGCTTCTAGTGCAATACGCGCCGCTTCGGCTTCTGCTGCCAATCGAGCTTGTTCTTCGTCAGCAAGACGTTGCTGCTCTGCTGCACGTTCAGCTTCTAATGCAATACGCGCCGCTTCGGCTTCTGCTGCCAATCGAGCTTGCTCTTG